>CAMNDR010000013.1 GCA_946535685.1 uncultured Clostridia bacterium
TCGCTATCATCGGTGTACTCGCTGCTATCCTCGTACCGTCCCTGCTGGGATATGTTAAGAAGTCCAAGGTTGCTGCAATGAACACCAACGCTAAGGATCTGTTCGACGCAGTAAACACCGCTTGCATCGAGGCTGATTCCGCTGGTTCTCCGGTTGCCAATGGTACCTACAGCTATGGCAAGGGCAAGGGCAGTACTGCACTTGATCTGGTAGCTTACGCTGAAGATCCGACTGATAAGCCTAAGACTAATGCTAGTGCTAATAACCCTAATATCGACAACTATTTCAAGGGCGCAGGCTCTCTGGCAATCGCTGATGCACTGGTTGAAGAGCATGTTTGCACTGCTACACTTTGCAGCGATAACGCTTATAGTGGCGGTTATCCGAAGCAGGCTACTGTAGATACCTACTCTCTGTTTACATCTGTAAATTACTGCAAGGCTTCTTAAGTAACCTGAAATAAATCAAATGCATCCCTCGCCGGTGTCTCCGGCGGGGGATATTCTTTTCCGGTACGGTATCTAAATCAAAGGGAGTGTCTATGAAAACTAAGATCAAGAACTATCTGCAGGATACAAAAGCAGGCAAAACCGAATGGATCGTTTTATTCGTCTGGCTGGTGTTGGTATGTATCATCCGGTATTTCCATGAGCCGTGGTTCGATGAGACGCAGGCGTGGCAGATCGCACGGTTTGCGTCCATAAAGGAGCTGCTGACAGAAGTGGAGCATTATGAGGGACATCCACCATTCTGGCATCTGCTGCTGATGCCGTTTGCCAAGGCGGAATTCCCCTATAAGATCACGATCTTCTGCATCAATACCGTGTTCAATGTAGCAGCGCTTATTCTGCTATTGTTTCGTTCACCGCTTCCCCGCTGGCTGCGGTGCTATCTGCCTTTTACCTATTTTATTTTTTACCAGCATTCCGTCCATACACGCCCTTACAGCATGATGACCCTGGCATTTTTCCTCTTTGCGATGCTGTATAAAAAACGCAACGAAAAGCCCGGCTTCTATATTCTTTCGCTTGCGTTTCTGTGCATGACGTCAGCATTTGGTATTATGGCCGCCTTTGGTTTCTGCCTCGTCTGGCTGTGGGAGATCATTTTGGAACATCGAAAAAATGATGCAGTGTTGAGATTCCTGACAGACAGCAGATTCTGGCGGATGGTGCTGCTGGGGATTTTTGCACTTTGTATTTATCTATGCATATCTCCGGCATCAGATGTGGTGCCTTATGATCCGATTTTTAATAGTTTTGATCCTCAAAAGCTATTAGGGCTTGTCTTGATTCTGCAGATTCCGTTTGACTGCACATTTGGTGTAACAATAAACGATTCTACAAACGAAATCCAGGTAGAGTTCAGTACATTGATCGGATGTGTCGCCGGCGCTTTATTGCTGGCGCTATTTATCCCGCTCCTAAAGAAAAATCATAAGCTGCTGATCTGGCTTATCCCCTATCTGATCTTTTCGCTGTTTTCTTCCCTGATGTTTTTTTCAAATCACCATCTTGAGGTCTATCAATTGTTCTTCATTGCAATTTTATGGATCCTGTTTGAGGATGAGATCCAGATCCCAGACTTCTTTAAGAAGCTGTACAATATGATCAGCTCAAAGCTTGTACAGACGCTTGGCAAAATAGCAGTTGTGGCCGTTTTGGGTTTTCCCATTGTATGTACCTGTGTGGCATCGTTCAATGAGATCCGATACCCCTACGGACCGAAGGAGATGGTTGATTTTATCAAGAACCATCATCTGGAAAATCGTAAAATCATGACAATATGGGCTGTAGAGTATGAGGAGACCGAGCAGGCTGGTTTAAACGATATCATTCTCGATGAAACGTTGCCCTATAAAAAAGGGCCTCCGATCACAGGGGAAAACACGATACTGATGGGTGAGCCAGTATCTGTGTATATTGATTTTGACCAGGAGGCCAACTTCTTTTCCTATTATAATGTGGGAGAATCCCAGCAGAAATGGATGATCTGGCGCCAACAGACCGTGGAAGAAACGCAGGAGATCTTCCAAAAATGGCAGGAGATCGGCTTGCCGGATTTCGTTTTTGGAACAGCGCCGCTGCAGGAGGCCTTTACGCCAGAACAACTTGACGGTGTGACCTATTATTGGGTGGATGATCTGCATTTTGGAAATATCATGAGACTGACTTATGCGGAAGGCATCGAACATGTCTATATCCGCGGTGATCTCCTCGACCAGTATCCGCAGTTCCATGTCAAGACCTACGCAGAAGAAGCCAAGAAAAAGTAACACGCTCCCCCGCAGGTGTCTCCTGCGGGGGATTCTTTCTCCCACCCACTTGACAAACCTGCGATTTCGTGCTATACTATAAACAAGGGCATACCGTAGACGGTTGCTCCCCTATAGGCTTAAACAAAAGAAATTGCCGTCACCTTAGTTGGTAGCTACAGGGCGGCTATTTCTTTTTGTTGTTATGGCTGCGAAATATCATAAAAATCAAGTTCAGAACCGCAGCGAGGAAAATTCCAAGCTGGATGAGCTGATCCCATGTAACGACTGATGTGATATTCTCCATACAACTCACTCCCTTCCGGGAGCGTGGATTCACCGCCTACCGTGTTGGTATACCCTTGTGTCATGATTATACCATATCCGACAGGATTTGTCAAGTACAGCCCTGCCGGATATTTCTATCTATGGCATATTATGGCAGAAATCAGTGCAGAAAAACACTCCTTATCCATTTTTTATAAGGAGGTTTTCGCTATGAAAACAAGAAAGAACGTCAAGGGCTTCACACTGGTAGAGCTGATCGTTGTTATCGCTATCATCGGTGTACTCGCTGCTATCCTCGTACCGTCCCTGCTGGGTTATGTTAAGAAGTCGAAGGTTGCAGCTATGAACACGAACGCTAAGGATCTGTTCGACGCAGTAAACACCGCTTGCATCGAGGCTGATTCTGCTGGTAATCCGGTTGGCGATGCTACCTATAACTATGGCAAGGGCAGTACTGCACTTGATCTGGTAGCTTACGCTGCGGAAGAGGCTAAGGCTGGTCCTGACATCTCCGACTATTTCAAGGGCGCAAGCTCTCTGGCGACTGCTCAGGCAAAGGTTAGCTCGCATGTCTGCGTAGCTACACTGTGTGGTGATTCTGCTTACAAGGGCACTTATCCGCATCCGGCAACTGTTCAGAACTATACTGAGGCATCTCTTGACAAGGCTGAGAATGGTTACGACGGAACGGACGGCAAGAAGTAAGAAAAACGACAAGGTTTAATTTCGAGCAATTAAACAATTAACAAATGCATCCCCCGCAGGTGTCTCCTGCGGGGGATTTTTCTGCCCGCATCTGTTTCCCGCAGCGCTGCGTCCGGTTTTTCATTGATCATTGACAAATGGCCGGATTTGTGCTATAATAACTATATATGAGCCTTTGAAACGTTAAAAAACCGGATTGGAGGAACGCTTATGCAGCATGAGCCAATGCTCATTGTTATGCTGACGCACAATGATAAGACGGTCATGAATGCGGCGGAGATCTTTGAACAATGCAAGGATTCTGATGCGCAATACTGGGGAATGAAAGAGGAACCGCTTCCGCCGGAGCAGATGAAGGCGCTGTACCGGAGAATGAAGGAATGCGGCAAGACGACCGTGCTGGAGGTCGTCTGCTATACAGAGGACAAATGCCTTGAGGGCGCACGGCTCGCTGTGGAATGCGGCGTGGATATCCTCATGGGGACGATCTTTTCGGACAAGATCCTGCACTTCTGCAAGGAGCATGACCTGCGGTATATGCCCTTCGTGGGTGAGGTCTATGAGCGGCCGTCCATTCTCGGCGGCGACATCAGCGGCATCGTCGCAGAGGCAAGAGACTACATCAGCCGGGGCGCTTACGGCATTGACCTGCTCGGCTACCGCTATATGGGCGATGCTGCGGAGCTCAACCGCCGGCTTGTGGCGGAGGTGCCTGCGCCGGTCTGCATTGCCGGGAGCATCAACAGCTTTGCCCGCCTCGATGAGGTCAATGAGGCCAATCCCTGGGCGTTTACCATCGGCAGCGCTTTCTTTGAGGATGATTTCGGCGGCGGTTTCTGCGAGCAGATCAACAAGGTCTGTGCCTATATGAGAGAGCACGCCTATGCTTGAGAAATATTATCCCTATGCCTATGCCGGCAGTGTGTTCGACATTGACTATGTCAAGCTCTATGCCTGCGGCTACCGGGCGATCCTGTTTGATATTGACAATACGCTCGTGCATCACGGCGCCGATGCCACCCCGGAGGTCGAGGCGCTGTTCCGCGAGATCCACGGCATCGGTCTGAAAACGCTGCTGCTGTCGAACAATGACGAGGAACGGGTGCGGCGCTTCATCCGGAACATCGACACGCCGTATCTCTGCGATGCGGACAAGCCGGATCCGGCGGCGTATCAGAAAGCGGCTGAGATGCTCGGCGTGAGCAAAAAGGAAGCCATCGTCATCGGCGACCAGATCTTCACGGACATCCTCGGTGCCAACCGCTGCGGAATGCCGTCCATTCTGGTGCATTACATCGTGATCCCGGGTGTGACGAAGATCGGCAAAAAGCGCTATCTGGAGAAGGCAGTGCTTTCGATGTACCAAAGAAGCAAGTACAGGAACAGACTTGGGAATATTCTGAGGGATTGCTGATTGCATTGTAAATCAGCAACGGGGCGCGGGGCGAAGCCCCACAAACGACCCGTTCCCTATCCTCGAAGTGCTGTGTTATCAATTGATCCAACAGACTTGGGGCAACACCGCACAGAGCTGGTGGTGCAGATGCGCAGCCAAGCCGTCAGGCGGGCTTTGTGCGGTGCTGCCCTTGGGAATATCTTAAAATAAGGAGTGCTCTGCATGCTGTGGAAGAAAGATATGCTGTTTTGTGAGATCAGTCCGCTGACCTATGCCATTTCGGAGCGGAAGGAGATCACCAAACGGCATCTGAAAAATCTGCTGAGCAAGGACGTGATCGCCCGTGCGTATTATGACAAGCATCTGCCGCATGTGATCGACCGCCAGACCTCGCACCTGATCAAGCGGGGCAAGGGGATCGACCCGACGCTGCAGCAGAACAAAGCCCAGAATATCCGTCTTGCCTGCGAGGAGCTCAACGGCCTGATGATCCGTCCCGGCGAGACCTTCTCGTTCTGGCTCACGGTCGGCCCGACCACCAGGGCGAGGGGCTACAAGGATGGCCGTGTCATCATTAACGGCAAGCTCATCAGCGGCATCGGCGGCGGCCTGTGCAATCTGAGCAATACCATCCACCGTGCCGTGCTGCACAGCCCGCTTG
Organism: uncultured Clostridia bacterium; assembly: GCA_946535685.1. Classification (GTDB taxonomy): domain Bacteria; phylum Bacillota; class Clostridia; order Oscillospirales; family Ruminococcaceae; genus UBA3855. The sequence continues at coordinate 5,305 of CAMNDR010000013.1, forward strand.
AAGTGACGGAGTTCCATGCACATTCCGATGCGCTTGCGCCGGATGAGCACGGGCGTGTACCGTTCAGTGCGGGTACTTCCGTGAGCTATAACTACATCGACTACCGGTTCAGGAATACCACGAGCCAGGTCATTCAGCTTCTTGCATGGTGCGAGGGTGATGAGCTGTTCGTGGAGCTGCGCAGCCGCAAGCCGTTCCCGTGCAGCTATGCCATTTCGGAGGAGGATCACCATTTCCGCCGGGAGGGCGACAAATATTACCGTGTGTCGAAGATCTACAAGGATACCTATGACAAAAAGTCCGGCAAGCGCCTGATGCATCAGCTCGTGCTGGACAACCATTCCGAGGTCATGTTTGACTATGACCTGATCCCGCAGGATCAGATCAGAGAAGACTGAAAAACGCCCTCTCATCGCCGTGATGAGAGGGCGTTTACACACAAAAGAACCGCACTCCGGAAACCGGAATGCGGTCTGCTGACAAAAGCGTGCCTGAAGGGACTCGAACCCCCGACCTACTGGTTCGTAGCCAGTCACTCTATCCAGCTGAGCTACAGGCACATCGTGTCAACAAATATTATTATAGCACAAAACATCCTGTTTGTCAAGGGCTTTTTCAAAAAAATTCTTGTCTGGCAGGAAGAAACCGCCCTGCGGGAAGGCAGGGCGGATAAAGTCCTTTTTCTGGTGCTGGCGCACCGGTGAGCGCCCCTACCCCAACCCCTCCCCCACTGGGGGAGGGGCTATATTGCGGGGCCTTCGGCCCCTTTACCCCGATCGGGGCTGCCGCCCCGAACCCTGCAAAATAGCTTTTTGGCAGGAAGAAACCGCCCTGCGGGAAGGCAGGGCGGTGATAAAGAGCATATCAGTCCTCGTCAGGCTCCAGGATGGCATAGCCGTCGTCATCACGGCGGTAAACCACGTTGATCATTCCGGTCGCTGCATTCTTGAACATGAAGAAGGAATGTCCCAGCATGTTCATCTGGAGGACAGCCTCCTCGGCAGACATCGGGCGGAGCTTGAACTTCTTGCTGCGGAGTACCTGGATATCGGCCTCCTCTACCGTATCCTGGAACTCCTGCTTGAAGGCGGAATCCTTCAGGCGCTTTTCCAGACGGGTCTTGTTTTTCCGGATCTGACGGATGATCTTGTCGATCGCTGCATCGAGCGCGTCGTTCTTGTCAACGGCCTGCTGCTCAGAGCGGAAGAGCATCTGGTTGTAGCGTACCGTCAGCTCCAGGACGATGTTGCCCTTCAGCTCGCTGAGCATGATCTTGGCATCCGCTTCGTCACCGAAGAACTTGTCCAGCTTGGCGTCCAGGCGCTTCTGTGCGTGGTCCGTAAAGGATTGTGAGATCTGCATTTTCTTCGCATTTACTGTAACATTCAAAATAGGTTCCTCCTTTACACGGAAGTCATACTTCCGGCAGTCTGTCAAAAAAGCGATTTTGCTGGGGATTAGGGCGGCAGCCCCGATCAGGGTGCGGAGGGGCGCTCCCCGGTGCATCAGCACCGGAAAATGGACTTTATCGACAAGCTGACGGAAGTCATACTTCCGGATGATGTAATTATTATATCACATTTAAACAAATAATGCAAGTACTTTTTTAAAATAATTATGTAAAAATGGCACAAGTTCATGAATTTTCGGTTAAAATTAGTTGAAATTCGGAAAGACAGTTGCAGAATCTGCGAAAATATACTATAATAGAAGGACGGGGAAGCCCTGCGGGCTTGCTTGTGAACCCAAAAGAACAATATCCGCTGATACCGACAGAAAGAAAAAGGAGATGATGAAAATGACAGAGCTTTGGGAACTGCTGTCCGGTCTGGAAGTGCCGGATCTGATCCTCTGCGCCGCTGCGGTGCTGATCCTGGATCTGTTCGCCATCTCGGTCATCTTTGCCGCAGGCCGTGAGAGCCGCCTTTGCCAGAAACGCTGGGAAAAGGTCGGATCCGGCGTGGCGCTGCGCTTTCAGGATGTGAGCTATCCGCTTTCGGCGGATGAGATTTTGCTCGGACGGCATATTTCCGCCGACATCCGGCTTGCGGATCCGTCCGTTTCCCGCTATCATGCGGTCATGACCGTCACCGGCGGCATCTGGAGCATCACCGACCTTGGCTCCAAAAGCGGCACCTTCGTCAATGAACGGCAGGTGCAGCATGCCAAGCTCATTCCCGGCGATGTGATCCGGCTCGGGAGCGTGCAGCTCCTTGTGACCGACCATGCCGGCGCTTCCGTATCCCGGAAGAAGCCGCAGCAGGGCAAGCCTGCACCGAAGAAAACGGCAGCCCCGAAACGGGCAGCCGTCAAGAAAACACAGCCGCAGAGGAGAGGAGGCGGAAAGCGTGTATAAAAACGGATTATCCTATGCGGGCGTTGTGTCGCTGCTGCTGCTGACGCATGCGTCCATGCTCGGCGTTGTGCTGGTGCGGGGCAATTACGAATCCCCCAAGGATCTGATCATGCTCGCCTGTGCGGTGCTGGGACTGGATCTTGTGGGCATCATCGCTTCGCTCTGCTACCGGCAGATGACCTATACGCTCGATCTGATGCTGCTCGGCATCCTGAACATGAGCCTGATCTTCCAGTCATGCTTCGGGGGCGTGCATCTTTCGGTGAAATTCCTCATCACCTGCGTGGCATCGCTCGTGGCATGCGAGGTCGGCTTCCTGCTGACCCGCAATCACGAATGGATCCGCCACCAGAAGAAGTACATCTACCTTGTCATCGGCATTCTGATCCTCTGCATTTTGCTGTTCACGGGCAGACGCAGCATGTGGATCACGTTCAAGGGCTTTTCCATCCAGCCCTCGGAATTCATCAAGCCCTGCTATATCCTGATCTGTGCCGCCTCCATCGTGGAGCTGCACAAAAAGATCAAGGTCACGTTCTTCTATGTCTCCCCGGACACGCTCTGCGTGCTCGGTGCGACGCTCGTCATTTTCGGCCTGCAGTGGTGGTGCCGGGATCTGGGCAGCCTGCCGACCTTTGCGGCGGTCTTTGCCTGCGCCGTGGTATGCCGCTTCTGCTATCCGAGAGCCAAGATCTCCAAGACCTGGATCGCCATTGCGGCAGTCTGCGGTGTGCTTGTGCTGGCGGCGGCATGGAAGCTGGCGCCGGCCTATGTGCAGGAGCGTCTGCATGTGGATATCTGGGCGGATCAGTACGGCTCCGGCTACCAGCAGTGTCAGGCGCTCATCGGCATTGCACGGGGCGGCTGGCTCGGACTGGGGCCGGGACAGGGTGCGCTGCACAATGTGTTTGCCTATGAATCGGACATTGTCTTCTCGACCATCTGTGAGGAGTGGGGGCTTTTGTACGCAGGCATTGCCGTGCTGATCGTGATCATCATGCTCACGACCGTGCTCATGAATCCGCCGAAAAGCTATTACCACGCCACCATGACCGCCGGGATCGTTGCGGCATTTGTCGCACAGATGTCGCTGAACATCTTCGGCTCCTGCAACCTGATCCCGTTCACGGGCGTGACGCTGCCCTTTATTTCACAGGGCGGCAGCTCGATGGTGACCTGCGGCTTCATGGTCGGCATGCTCAAGGCCGGACAGTCACCGCTTTTCCGGCACCAGGCGGCAAAGCTCCGGGAGGATGCTGCCGCTGAACTGCCCACGCTGCCGAAATTCCTGCAGAAGAAGAAACAGCCGGCACGGCAGGGCAATACCCCGCAGAACAGGAGGCCGAAGGCATGAAAAGTATCCGCAGAGGACAGCACCTCATCACGATCATGCTGCTTGTGTTCCTGATCGGGTTCGGCTATCTGATCTACCGGCTGCAGCGTGATTCGGGATTTTATATCTCGCATGCGAGCACAGCTTCGCTCGGCTGCGTGTATGACCGCACGGGCGATGTGCTGTTTGATCCGCATGCGACCGCCGAGGACTACGGCGGCGACCATTTTATGGATGTCGGCAATCTCATCGGTGATGATTCCCGCCAGATGACCAATACCCTCGTTGCCCAGAACAAGGCGCAGCTTGCCAATTTCAGCTTCATGCTCGGTGAGCAGAAGGACGGCAAGGCGGCGATCCACACCACCCTTGACCACAGCGTGAACCGGAAGGTCTATGATGCCTTCGGGAGCAAGGACGGCTGTGCGGTGGCGTATAATTATGTGACCGGCGAGATCTATGTCTGCCTGTCCAAGCCGAGCGTCAACATTCTCAATAAATACAACGATATTGCCTCCCTTAAGGAGGGCAGCCTGCTGTGCAAGGTCTTTTATCCGACCGTGCCCGGCTCGACGCAGAAGATCTCCACGACCGTCGCAGCACTCGAAAGCATGGGCTATGAGACGCTGTGCAGCAAGCATTTTTCCTGCGAGGGGATCTACAACAACAACCACAGCCAGGTCATCAAGTGCCACAGCGACGGCCACGGTGAGCAGGATATCTACGAGGCGTTTGCCAATAGCTGCAACCCGTTCTTTGCGCAGCTTGTGGAGGATCCGGACTGGACGCTGGCGGATATCCAGAAGACCTACCGCAGCATGGGCTACCGTGTCAACGGCCAGGGCGATCAGGGCTATCTGGATATCAACGGCATCAGCGCCTATACTGCATCGACCGATGTTACCGACAAGGATGATTTCGATTCGCAGTGGGGCTGCATGGGACAGGGCACGACGCTTGTGTCGCCGCTGCAGATGATGGTGTGGCAGAGCGCCATCGCCAACCAGACCGGCTGCCAGACCATGCCCTATCTGATCGCCTACACCAAGTCCGTCAGCGGTGACCGCATCAACGAGGCCG
>CAMNDR010000014.1 GCA_946535685.1 uncultured Clostridia bacterium
TGCCGACGGGCTTGCCGTCCGTGCGGGTGACTGTCACGTCAAAGGCATATTCCTGGCCGGCTTTCAGCGCCGGGATCTCCGGAGCGGTGATCTTGTAGAGGGAGTCGGCGGCTTCTGTGATCGTCAGGCTGAATGAACCCTCGCTGACATTCTTGCTGTCCACGCCCTCGATCTGTGCTGCAAGGCCGAGGGTCACGTCGCCCGTGTACGGCTTTTCTGCCCGGAGCGTTACCTTGACGGTCGCTGTGTCCGTATCGGAGGTCACAGTCTCCCAGCTTGCATAATAGGCATCGTCCTCGCCCATTTTCCGGAAGCCGTTCACAGTGCCGACGGGCTTGCCGTCCGTGCGGGTGACTGTCACGTCAAAGGCATATTCCTGACCGGCTTTCAGCGCCGGGATCTCCGGAGCGGTGATCTTGTAGAGGGATGCTGCGGCGGGTTCGGTCGGCTCGGTGGCAGGCTGACCGGCGCTCAGAGGAGTAATGTTCAACATCTTGACGGGCGCAAAACCCGTATCATTTGTTTCCTTCCAGTCAAAGTTGTAGGAGCCGTCACTGTTGAGCGTGACAGGATCGGAGTACCAATAGCCGTTTTCTTCCTTATAGGCATGTGTAGGTGTCATAACACCGTCTGTTACCTGATAGCGGAGCTGGATATAAGTCGCTTCATCCGGTCTGAAATCGGCTGTAACAGGGTAGTTGATGGTGTAGGTTTCACCGGAAGCGCACAGATGGACAGGCTTGCCGTCTTTTAAGCTATAGCCATCTGCGCCGCTGCCGCTACCTCTTACACCGATGTACAGACACTGGCTATACGAGTCCCATTCGTACCCGACCTCATCAAGCCGCTTGTCCTTATACTTGTCCAGCCACAGCGGGCTGACAACGGACAGATCTTCGGAATTGAGCACGCCTTCGGCGGTCGTGCCGTCAAAATTCGCCCAGCCCTCGGAGACATTCTTCCGGAACATGTCGAGGACATCCTTGAAAGCGACCTCGGGATCTACTTCAGCCTCGGTTGCTGCTTCCGTTGCAGGTACGGTCTCAGCCTGCTCCATACCTTCGGAGAGCATGGTCAGCTGGAACGTTCTGTATGCCCGCCAGGTATTATATTTGCTCGAGTCAACCTCCTGCCAGTTGTAGGCATAGCTGCCGTCCTTCTGGAGGGTGAATTCTTCTGTACGGTAATACTTTCCGTCCTTATCCTGCTTTCTTGCAGACTCCGGTACAAGTGCCCCGTCTACAAGATCATAGGACGTATCCTGGCTGGCATCCGTTGCTTCATCCAGTACGATAGTCTCGATGTACGGACCGGAGATCTTGTATGCCGTCTTCTCGCCGGCAGAGCAGAGATGGATGATTTTGCCGTCCTTGATGGCATAACCATCTACACAGCCGTAAACGCCCTTTGCAGAGATGCTCAGTACGCCATTATGATAATCATAGCCGACCTCATCGAGCGTCTTGTCTTTGTAAGTATCCAGCCACAGCGGGCTTACGGTGGTGAGATCGTCGGAATTGAGCAGGCCTTCGGCGGTCTTGCCGTCAAAATTCGCCCAGCCCTCGGAGACATTCTTCCGGAACATGTCGAGCACGTCCTTGAAGGCGACCTCGGGATCTACTTCAGCCTCGGTTGCTGCTTCGGTCTCGACCGGATCGGTGACTGGTTCGGTCGCAACCGGAACAGGCTCCGCCGCCTGCGGTGCATCGCCAAGGCTCTCAAAGGTGCGGTTGTACTTTTTCGCATAGGCTTGTGCGCTGGAGTTGCTGTAGCCCTTGATGACAGCAGTCTCGGGGAACGTCGTTTCTTCATCATGGATCGCACAGTCCGGATTCAGAATGGTGACGGAGGTGAGGGAGGTGGATCCATAGAAAGCCGACTGTGCGATGCTCGTTACGTTGGCCGGAACGGTGAAGTCGGTAAACGCTTTGCAGGCGCTGAACGTATGCTTGTTAATGCTCGTTACGCTGTCCGGGATGGTGACGGAGGGGAGCGCTTCGCAGCGGGTGAACGCATCCTGTCCGATGCTCACTACGCTGTCCGGGATGTTGACAGAGGTGAGGGACAGGCAAATGGCGAAGGCATTTTTTCCGATGCTCGTCACGCCGTCCGGGATGGTGACGGAGGTGATGGCTTTGCATGAATAGAAAGCAAACTCTCCGATGCTCTTTACGCTGTCCGGGATCGTAACATCTCCGGTGCAGGTTGTTCCGTCGATCAGAATGCCGTTGACGATGACAAACTGGTTTTTCTTCTGCTGAGCAGCAAGCCACGGTGTTTCATTAAAGGCTCTCCCTCCGATGCTCGTCGCACCGTCCGGGATGGTGATGTCGGCGAGGGAGGTGCATTTGTGGAAAGCAGACTCACCGATGCTTGTCACGCTGTCCGGGATGTTGATGCTGGTGAGGGCTTTGCATCCGTAGAAGGTATTCACTCCGATGCTCGTCACGCCGTCCGGGACGGTAACGGTGGCGAGGTTCTGGCACTCGGAGAAAACGCGGTCTCCGATGCTCGTCACCGGCAGACCTTCCACCTCCGCCGGGATTACGACCTCTGTTGCCTCCTTGGCGCATTCTTTGACCTCAGCGTAATTCTCGAACAGGGAAAATGTCAGATCACCGGCGGTGAACTCCGGGGTAGAGGTGGCCATCTGTGTAACAGATGTGAAATCGCCATAAACTGCAAGAGCAGCCGTCTCCGGCAATGCCGCCGTCAGCAGCATGCACCCAGCAAGACCTGCGGCGGTGGCTTTACGTAAAAATTTCATAGATTTCCTCCTTTTGGATCAATGATTCTGCACCTGGTTTGTGCATACAATTTTATTGTAGCACGCAGACGGCCATAATGCAAGCGCTTTCTGTACTGAGATGCCGGATATCGTAAACTTTCCACAAGGTTTACACCATTGTGGAAATCAAAGTTGGAACTTTTTTCTAAACAGGCTTTTTTATACTTTACAAATCCTGCAATATGATGTATAATAAGTAAATAGGACGATTCTATCTACAGGAAAGAACTGCGGCCGCAGAGAAGCGGCCTGGAATAAGAACAAGGAAAGAGAGAAAGCACCGTAAAGAGGAGAGATAACCAAGGTGGATAAATTTGTAATCGAAGGCGGTAACCGCCTGACGGGCGATATTTATGTGTCCGGTGCCAAAAATTCCGTGGTGGCGCTGCTCCCTGCGACGCTGCTGCTCGATGTGCCCTGCATCATCGAGAATGTGCCGGATATCAGCGATGTGGAGATCTGCCTGACCATCCTGCGTGAGCTGGGCGCTTCTGTCGAGAAGCTGCGTGAGGGCACCTACCGCATTTCGACACTGGATGTCACCAGCACAGAGGTTCCGGCAGAGCTTGCACGGAAAATGCGTGCTTCCTATTACTTCCTGGGCGCTCTGCTCGGCCGTTCCCACCGTGCCGTGGCTGCCATGCCCGGCGGCTGCAATCTCGGTGAACGCCCGATCGACCAGCATCTGCTGGCATTTGAGTCGCTCGGCGCCGAGACCACACTCATCAAGAAGATCGACAACGACGGCACAGCGTACATCGACGCTGTGGAGCTGAAAGCGGATTACCTCTACGGCTCCAACATCAGCCTGAACGTTGTCTCTGTCGGTGCCACGATGAACGCCATCCTTGCTGCTGTCAAGGCGGACGGCGTCACTGTCATCGAAAACTGCGCCAGAGAGCCGCACATCGTGGATCTGGCGAATTTCCTGAACTATATGGGCGCCCGCATCAGCGGTGCCGGCACCCACAAGATCACGGTCGAGGGCGTAGAGAAGCTCCTTGGCAATGATGCGCTTGAGGGCTCCGTGGAGGAGCGCACCTATGCGGTCGTTCCTGACCAGATCGAGGCAGGCACCTTCATGGTCGCCGCTGCCGCCACACGGGGCGATGTGATGATCCACGGCGTGATCCCGCATCACATGAAGGACATTACCGAGCGCCTGCAGGAATGCGGCGTGACGGTCGAGGAGTTCGAGAACGAGGACGGTCAGGATATGTGCATCCGGGTGGCTGTCTCTGAGAACCGCCGCCTGCATCCGACCAACATCAAGACCGAGCCGTATCCCGGCTTTCCGACCGATATGCAGCCCCAGATGGCAGCGCTCCTGTGCATCGTGGACGGGCAGAGCAATATCTCCGAGCAGGTCTGGGAGGATCGCTTCCGCTATGTTGCGGAGCTGCGGCACATGGGCGCACAGATCAACACCACGCACGACGGTGCGATCATTTTCGGCGTTCCGGGTCTGCACGGTGCCAAGGTCAAGGCCTGCGACCTGCGTGCAGGTGCTGCCATGATCATTGCGGGTCTTGCCGCAGAGGGCACGACGGAGATCACGGATATCTACCATATCGAGCGCGGCTATTCCCATATCGTGGAGAAGCTCCGCGGCATCGGTGCGGATATGAAGCGCGTCAGCGAGGATTGAACATGAAAAAACTGACAGCAGTTTTGCTGGTATGCTGCTTTGTCCTTTGCGGATGCAGCAAAAAAGCCCCCGCTCCGGAAAGCACACCGGAGCCAACAGAACCCACAGAAATCACAACGGCAGCCGTCACTGAAACGGCTGCCGAAACTACAGAAGCCCCTACAGAGCCGCCTGCACAGGATACAGAGACCGCCTACTGGCATCACCCCGATCTGTCCCTTGAAGAGGCGCTCTCGTGCTATCTGGAGCCGGATACAGTGGGGCAGTATTACAGTATGCGGCTGCCCTCCTCGGCGGAGGAAGCGTGGCTGTATGAGATGTATTCCTTTGATGTCAAGCTGTTCTATGACATTTACAGAAATGAGCTCCCGCTGCTCTACGAGGACGAGATCAACAGCTACTTTACCGAGCAGTTCGGCATGACGAAGGACGAGTTCCTCTATGAGACCGAGCCCGAACAAGCGGATGAGCTTGTACAGAAGTGGGCAGATTCGGTGGATCCGCACACGCTGACGGACTGGCAGTACCTGTTCTATTATGATCAGTATATGTGCCGCATCATGGAGGCCAAGGAGCAGGAAGCAGACCGGCTCCGGGAGATCCCGGTGCAGGAGATGTCTGCGGGCGACCTGTTTGGCTTTACGGTGGTGGGTAGTCTGATCTACCCGGATATGACAAATCAGGCGTCGATGGAGACATTCGCACCCCAGCTCGCGGAGCGCTGCCGGGAGATCCTTGCGCAGCCGGAGTATGCCGAGAAGGTGCCGGAATATCTGGCAAAGAACGGCATCGGCTCCGATGACGCTGCCATCCCCCAGACCCGGGAGCTCGATGCCGCCAATACCGCAGCATGGTATGCGGCCTACACCAAGGATCTGCAGGAGGATCTCGTGCGGGAAAACCGGACGGATCACTACATCCCGGAGACGCTGGAGCAGGTCATGGCCAAGCTCCTGCTGAACAGGGAATCCTACTACTATGATGCCGATTTCCCGAGCTGTTGGGAAATGCCGGACGATCTGCCTTATCTGCCGGAGGTCTCGGAGGTGCGCTACATCGTCGTGGATCGGCCGGATGACGAAGACAAGATGCCGAAGCTCCTGCAAAACGAGGAGCTCTTCGCCTGCTATGTGCCGGGTGACGGATGGCTGTTCCATAAGTTCAACGACCACAATGACAGCCACTTCGACCCCGCTTCCAACAGCGAAAAGCGCACAGCACTGCAATTTATGTACGCCGCTCTGGGCGCACTTGGCGACCTTGGCGTCAGCGGCCAGCCCGGCTGCTACAGCAGCGAGCCGGAATGCAGCGTGAATCCCTCTGCGGACTTTGACAATACAGCATTTGTGAACAGCATCCGGAAAGAATTCCCGGCGCTCGACGACTACCGGTACATCATCGTTGTGAACGAGAACAGTGCGCACGTTGCCATCCAGCGGAAAAATGCCGCACTGACGCCGTGCATCGGCTTTGCATGGCGGGATGATGACGTTGCCCACGAAAGCTACAGTGAATGCTACACCGATGCCACGTTCCTGCTGCCGGATGCGGACAGCTACTGGCGCGCAGACCTGGCGCATGCGCTCGATTTTGAAGCGGTCTGCGACGCTTTAATGGAAAATTACGGATTCTTATTCTGATTTCTGACCGAGGTGGAACCTAATGGCAAAATTTTATCCCCTGTTCAGCTCGAGCAGCGGCAACGCCTCCTACATCGGGGGCAGGAATGCCGGTATTTTAGTCGATGCCGGCGCAAGCTGCAAAAAGCTGGTGGGCGCACTGGAGAACAACGGTCTGCAAAAGGAATGCATCAAGGGCATTTTCATCACCCACACGCATTCCGACCACACCAAGGGGCTGCGGGTGCTTGCCGGAAAGCTGAAGGTGCCGGTCTACGGCACGCAGGAGACCCTGCAGGTGCTGGAGCATGACGGGCAGATCCCGGCGGGCGTGGAGACGATCCCGATCGAGACGGGAGCGATCGACTGCGGCGGCTGTGAGGTCGTGGCATTCCCGACCATGCATGACTGTTCCGGAAGCTGCGGCTACCGGATCCATACAGCGGATGACAAATACTGTGCTGTCTGCACGGATCTTGGCGTGGTCACGCCGGTCGTCAGGAACGCCGTCACGGGCTGTGACATGGTGCTGCTTGAAGCAAATTATGATATTGAAATGCTGCGCCGGGGGCCGTATCCGCCGGAGCTGAAACGTCGGATCATGTCGGAATACGGCCATCTTTCCAACAATGACAGTGCCGGCTTTGCAGAGCATCTGGTGCAGAACGGCACGACCCGGCTGCTGCTCGGCCATCTGTCGCCGCACAACAACACCCAGCAGCTTGCGGCACAGGCAGTGCTGGACGGTCTGCGCAATTTCACGCAGGGCATGGATTATCTGCTCGGCATTGCGCCGGTCGAGACGCAGGGCGGGGCGGTGGTTTTCTGATGCTGGTGCAGCTTCTCACGGTCGGCAAGCAGAAAGAGCCGCATCTGACAGCGGCGCAGGAGGTCTACCAGAAGCGCCTGACGCCGTTCTGTAAATTTGAATTCACGCAGCTGCCCGCCGTGCGGCTGTCGGACAAGCCCTCGGAGAAGGAGATCGCCCGTGCGCTCTCGCAGGAGGCGGATGCCGTCCGGAAGGCAGCCAAGGGCACGCTGATCGCCCTGTGCATCGAGGGAAAGCAGCTTTCGAGCGAAGGCTTTTCCGAGCTGCTCACCGGCGAGCTGCCCATGAAGGGGAGCGCTGTGACCTTTGTGATCGGCAGCTCCTTCGGGCTGGATCCGTCGCTCAAACAGGAGGCATTCCGGCGGATGTCCATGTCGGAAATGACCTTCCCCCATGCGCTCGCCGCCGTGATGCTCATGGAGCAGATCTACCGGGCGTACCAGATCGACAAGGGGACGGGGTATCATAAGTAACCCCCTGCAGGGGAGACTGCTTCAGCGTTTCAGACAAGCTGCCACAGACGGCAGATGCCGCAAATCAGATAGACAAGGAGACATCAACATGAAAAAAGCAATGACACTGACTTATGAAGTCGGGGAGAATCTGTATATCAACGTGACCAACCGCTGCTCGTGCGCCTGCACATTCTGCATCCGCAAGAACGACGACGGCGCCTATGGTTCCGATCCGCTCTGGCTGGAGCATGAGCCGACCATTGAGGAGATGCAGGCGGATCTCCGGAAGCGGGATCTGCGGCAGTATCATGAGCTGGTCTTCTGCGGCTATGGTGAGCCGACGATGCGGCTGGGGTTCATCTGCGCACTGGCGGCATGGCTCAGAGCGGAATATCCGGGCATCCGGCTGCGGCTGAACACCAACGGTCTGACGGATATCTACATGGCAGAGGAGACCCGCACCCGTGATGCAGCCGCGCAGCTTTCGGCGGTATTCGACAGCTTTTCCGTGAGCCTGAACGGCGGCGATGCGGCAGTGTACCAGCGTGTGACGAATCCGCAGGGAGCGCCGGCGAATGCCTATGAGACGATGCTGCATTTTGCAGCCGCTGTCAAGGCAAACGGCCGTGAGATCGCCTTCACCGTGGTCGATGTGATCACGCCCGAGGAGATCGCAGCGGCGCAGCAGCAGGCCGATGCACTCGGCATCCCGCTGCATGTGCGCAATTATATTGCATAAGCATTTGCCCCCTCTCTGATGAGAGGGGGCTTTCGCTTGCTGATAAAGTCTGTTTTCTGGTGCTGGCACACCGGGGAGGGGGGCATCTACACCTTCTCCTCCAGCACCACCCGCAGTTTTTTGATGATCTTCTTTTCCAGCCGTGAGATATACGATTGTGAAATGCCGATGCGGTCGGCGACCTCCTTCTGTGTCAGTTCCCGGCCGCCGCCAAGCCCGAACCGCAGCTCCATGATCTCACGTTCCCGCTCCGGCAGTGCCCGCACGGCATCGAGCAGCGCCTCCCGTTCGGCCTCCTGCTCGATGCCCCGGCTGACGATATCCTCCTCCGTGCCGAGCACATCCGAAAGCAGCAGCTCATTGCCGTCCCAGTCTACATTCAGCGGCTCGTCGATCGAGATCTCGCCCCGGTACTGCGCCGCCTTGCGCAGGAACATCAGGATCTCGTTTTCGATGCAGCGTGAAGCATAGGTCGCCAGCTTGATATTCTTATCCGGCCGGAATGACTCGACCGCCTTGATCAGCCCGATCGTACCGATGGAGATGAAATCCTCGAGTGAATGGCCGGGTGTCTCGAATTTCTTGGCGATAAACACCACGAGCCGCAGATTATGGACGATGAGCGATTCCCGTGCCTGCGGATCGCCCTTGGCAAGCCGTGCAAAGACTTCGGCTTCCTCCTCACGGGTCAGCGGCGGCGGGAGCGAATCGGCGCCGTTGATGTAATGCACCGGTGCAGGCGGCAGGAGCCTGCGGAACAGACTTCGGATGAACAGCAGGATCTTCATAGCAAAACCTCCTAATATCGCAGCAGCTTCGGATTGAATACGGCCTTGTCGGTGCCGTGCTCCGTCATGCCGATGAGCACATCCACGCTCTTGCGGCGGCGGTCGCTGCTGAGGATGACCTCGTCCGGCGAAAAGCACAGCACCATTCCGTCCCCGGCAATGGTCGAGCAGGGCAGCGGGCGGAAGCGCTCCGGCGGCAGCGTTTCCGGCAGCAGCGGCCGGAGCTGTTCCCTGCTGCAGATGATGACGGGCTTTCCGGTGAAGAAATCCGTCAGCGCATTGCCCGTATCAGCAAGACCGTCCAGCATGACCACGGCATCTCCGCTGCGGATGGTGACATGATAGCTCCCGTCGGCGGTGCTGCTCCTGTCCTGCACCCGCTGCACGATGCTCAGCACGAGATAGGCTCCGACCGTGAACAGCACCAGATGCCGCAGCGAGATATCCGGGTACCAGCTTCCGTTGGCGTAGTAGATCCGGGCACCCAGCAGCGAGAGCGCCAGCAGGATCCCCGCCAGCATGCAGCTCATGCCTAAAAAGCACAGACAGTGCCAGAACAGCCGCTTTCTGTCCTTGCAGCCGAAAGCGGCGATGCACAGCAGCACGCTGCTCCCGAGCCTGCAAAGGAGCGAGAGCACCAGCGGCATCGGCGGCAGCAGGATCAGCAGGGAAGCGGCGCTTCCGACGGCTGATCCCAGCAATGCCCTGCCGAAGGAAAGCCGTGTGTGCGTCAGCCCCGCCGTGAGCTGCAGCAGGATGTAGTCCATGAACAGCGATGTACAAAGCAGGACATCGGCGTAGATTACATGAATGGTTTCCCCACCCCCTTGCCCCCTCCCGGTGGGAGGGGGATTTGCGGGGTCTTCGACCCCTGCACCCCGAGCAGGGCATGCGCCCTGCACTGCGGTCTGTGCCATCGGCGCAGATCACAGGAATGTTTCCCCACCCCCTTGCCCCCTCCCGGTGGGAGGTGGAATTTGCGGGGTCTTCGACCCCTGCACCCCGAGCAGGGCATGCGCCCTGCACTGCGGTCTGTGCCATCGGCGCAGATCATAGGAATGTTTCCCCACCCCCCTTGCCAATGCCAACAACTTAGCAGAACCCAAATCTGCGGGTGCAGGGCTGCATAGTCCT
>CAMNDR010000015.1 GCA_946535685.1 uncultured Clostridia bacterium
GGATCGAGGAAATGTACCAGTACGATGCCCTGACCGGCCTGCACAACCGGGTCAGCTTCAACAAGGCCTTTGAGGCGCTCAAGATCCGGCACTGCGATGAGCCGATGAAGATCACGATCATCCTTGCCGATCTGGACGGTCTCAAGCATATCAATGACAGCTACGGTCACGCCGCCGGAGATCAGGCGATCGAGGCAGTGGCGCATGCGCTGCAGCACTCCTGTCCGTCCGGGACGCTGTGTGTGCGGTTCGGCGGCGATGAGATGATCGCAGTCGTGCCGGGTGAGAACAGCACAGAGCAGCTCGATCATCAGATCCGGGAAGCGCTTGCACAGTTCAATGAGAGATCCGAGCTGCCGTTCGTGGTTTCGGCGAGTCTGGGCATCCATACGACCACGCTGACAGAGGATCTGGATCTGGAAAAAATGCTGAAATTTGCCGATGCAGACCTCTATCAGGAGAAGCAGCAGAAAAAGCATAAGCAATAACCAAAAGACCGCCGTACCGGAAAACCGGTGCGGCGGTCAGTCTGTCAAAAAGTGCTGTTGCAGGGTTCGGGGCGGCAGCCCCGATCAGGGTGCAGAGGGGCGAAGCCCCCGCAATATAGCCTCCCCAACGGGGAGGTGCCGCCGAATGGCGGCGGAGGGGGCAGCCAGAACCAGAAATAAGACTTTATCGACAAGATGACCGCCGTACCGGAAAACCGGTGCGGCGGTTGCTGTTATGGTTATTTCGTGCCGTCGATCGTGTAGATGAACTTCACATGGCCGTCCATCTCATCGCTGATGCCGGAGAAGGACTTGTATTCCTTCGAGGCATCGCCGACTGCACGGAAACGTTCGAGGAGGCCTTTGATCTCATCGTTATAGAGATCCGTGAGCTTGTCGATCGCATCGGTCTTGAAGTGCTGCATACCGTCATCGAGCTCCTCAGAACCGTCAAGCAGCTTGGCAACACCGTCCTGCAGCGTAACCGTGCCGGTATAGAGCCTGGAAGCGCCGTCCGAGAGCGTTCCGGTGCCACTCGCCAGATCCTTGCCGCCCTTGGCAAGATCAAGGCTGGAGGTATAGAGCGTTTTAGTGCCGTCGGCGAGCTTTGCGCTGCCGCTGCCGAGCTGGAGCATGCCGGATTTCAGGGAGCCTGCACCGTCATAGAGCTGTGCAGCGCCGTCATACAGCGTCACACCGCCGTTCCAAAGCGCATCCATGCCGGAAAGCAGCGTACCGCTGCCATCCTTGACCTGGCCGATGCCCTGATCCAGGGAGGCTGCGCCCTCGGAGAGCTGGCCGATACCGCCGGAAAGGTTCTTGCTGCCGGCAGAGAGCTTGCCCATGCCGTCCGTCAGAGATGCAGCGCCTTCGCCAAGCTGTGCCAGACCGCCGTCAAGCTGCGAAGCACCGCCGGAGAGCTTCTTGACGCCGGAAAGCAGCGAGTCCAGTCCGCCGGTCAGTTCCTGGCCGCCGCCGGAGAGTCTTGCAATACCGCCGTCCAGCGCTGCAGCACCATCGGAAACGCCGTGTGCCCCTGCTGCGAGCGTCTTGCCGGATGCATCGAGCTGTGCGGCACCGGCTGCAAGCTGCTTGGTGCCGGAATCTGCTGCGGCAAGGCCTTCCTGCAGTGCGGCAGCCCCTGTCTGCGCATTCTGCAGGCCTTCGGACAGCGCACCGATGCCGTTTCCAAGATTGGCAGCGCCTGTCTGCAGCGCACTCACGCCGTCTTTCAGAGCACCGCCTTCCTTCATGGAAGCGGCGACCTCCTTCTGACCGGCGATCGTCTGCTGCAGCGTACCGATAGCGGTCGCAAGTGCCTCAGAGGGCGCCTGCGCATAGGAGGCCTGCAGGGCAGCAAGTACCTGCTCATTGGCTGCAATGGTCGTATCCAGTGCGCCGGATGCCTGATCCAGACCGCCGGCGACCTGCTCCAGACCGCCGCTGACAGCACCGCAGCCTTCCTGCAGCGCACCGGTGCCCGCAGCAGCCCCGGCGATGCCTGCGGTCAGGCTGTCCATGCCGGTCTTCGCATCGGCGATTCCCTGCGAAAGCGCGTCTGCCGATGTGCTTACCTGCCCGATACCGGCGCTCAATGCATCAGCACCGCTCGCAAGATCTGCACTGCCGGTCTTGAGCTGGGCAGCGCCGTCTGTCAGAGAGCCAACACCGCTCCCGAATGCATCAGCGCCCTCCCGGAGCTTGGCTGCACCTGCATCGACCTGGCCAAAGCCCTCGACCAATGCCGCAGAGCCTGTCTTGGCGGAGGCAATGCCTTCCTGCAGCGCTGCTGCACCGTCCTTCGCTGAACCGACGCCCGCTTCGAGCGATGCTGCACCCTCGGTGACCTGTGCAAAGCCGCCTGTCAGTGCTTTACTTCCCTCCTGCACCTGCGCCAGACCGCCGTCAAGCTGCGCTGCACCGTCCTTTGCAGAGCCAATGCCATCCTTGAGCGTGCCTGCGCCGCCCTGCAGCTTTGCGATGCCGTCAAAGAGCGCAGATGCGCCGCTGTTTGCCGAGCCGATGCCATCTGCAAGCTGTGCGGTGGAATCAGCAACGGTCTTGCAGCCGTCCGAGAGCTTCTGTGCGCCGTCACCGAGCTTCAGAGCGCCGTCTTTCAGCGTCACTGCACCGTCGGCAAGCTGCTTGGCTCCGTCCGTCAGATCATCCGTACCGCCGGACAGCTCCGAAATGCCGTCGTAGAGCGCCTTTGTGCCGTCACAGAGCTGGTCTGCGGCATCGCTGAGCTCGTCGAGCTTTTTCTCCAGGTCTTTCAGGGATCCGGTCTTATCAAGATCCATCTCGCTGAAAATCTCGTTGGAGACGACTGTCACGGAGCTTGCCATCTCAAAATTCGTCACATCGGCCTCGACCGTAAAACGCTCCGGGATGTCGATGTCTACATCCTGCATCTCATCCAGTCCCAGTGAGTCAGACAGTCCTGGGAATGCCATGCCCACGATGATGAGCTTCTCACCGTCCGAGATCACTCTGCCGTTGGTGACTTCGACATTCCGGAAGATGTTCGTATCAAGGATCGCTGTGCTCGCTGCCAGGAACGGCACGGAAATCCTGCGGGTCTTCCCTCCCACCGTCCGGGTCTCAGCAGTACGGTTCTCATAGCTCCACTCGATCACAAGATGTCCGCTCTGTCCCTTGATCTCATCCGGGCTGACCTGCTTTCCGTTGAGCGTATAGGTCATGGTCACGCCGACCGGAAGCTGCGCATCGGATGTACCTTTGTAATAAATATCATTGCCGGCGGCATCCCAGCGAAGGGAGGAACCGCTGCCGGAGAAGCTCTCATCGCCCTTGACATTCTCAATATTCGTCAGTGAGGAGCAGTCGGCCAGAGAGGACAGCGCACCCGGATTTTTCAGCCAGTCGCTGACGATGACGTCCTTGACACTTGCATCATTGCTGCAGAGGACATAGACCGTCTCATCCTTGAAAGCATTGCCGTCTGCCGCTGTACGGACTGCAGCTTCGGGTGCTTCCACGGCAGGGAGCGCCTGGACGTTCACATCTGCATCATGGGTATCTGCAGACGCTTCACGTCGCTGGGAATAGGCATAGGCACCGGTCGCAGTGCCGGAGACGGCAACGGCGAGGACACAGGCAATGATCTTAACGGTTTTTTTCATGATAAAGCACTCCTTTCAGCAGATACGGGAACGGTATTTCTGCGCCCGGGCTTGGGAAAGCCGGCGCTGGTTCTGCAGATGATGGGATCGAGCAGTATGAACACAGACGGCAGCACAGTCAGTACAACGGCCATCGAGATCAGGGCGCCTCTTGCGAGGAGCATGCAGAGCGAGGAGATCATGCCGATCCTCGAAATCACTGCCACGCCGATGGTCGCTGCAAAGAAGCCCATCGCTGAGACGATGACGGATTTCATCGAGGTCGCAAGGGCGATGCCGACAGCCTCATGCTTTTCATGGCCGGCGTTGCGCTCCGCCTTGTAGCGGGTGGTCATGAGGATCGCATAATCCACGGTCGCACCAAGCTGGATGGTGCCGATGACGACCGAGGCGATGAACGGGAGCGAATCCTGCAAATAGTAGGAAATACCCAGATTCATCATGATTGCAAGCTCAATGACGGCAACCAGGATCACCGGCAGCGTCACGGAACGGAAGGTCAGCGCAATGATGAGGAAAATCACGGCGATCGAAAGCACGCTGACGACCTTGAAGTCGTGTGCTGTGATCTCGATCAGATCCTTTGTGGCAGGCGCTTCACCGATCAGCAGCGCATCCTTGTCGTACTGCTTGACGATGTCGTTCAGACGGGCAACCTGCGCATTGACCTCATCGGAGGCGACCTTGTATTCAGAGCCGATCATCATGAGCTGATACTCACCGCTTTTCAGCGCTTCCCTGAGCCGGTCAGGAACGACCTCCTCCGGGATGGCCGTACCGACCAGGGAATTGTAGCTCAGCGTGAAGGATACGCCGTCCACCTGCTTCATCTCATCGAGCATTCTCTCACAGGTCTTGGCATCCATCGCACTGTCAAGCAGCAGCATGTGGGTGCTGTTCATGTTGTACTCCTCGGAGAGCTTTGAATTGGCCACCATGCTGTCAAGCTCTGCCGGGAGCGTGCTGTCAAGGTTGTAATAGACATCATAGTGCTGGTTGCCATAGACGGCCGGGAACAGCAGCACCAGACCGATGGTCAGGAACAGTGCAAAGTGCTTTGTGATGAATGCCGGGATCTTTTTGAATTCCGGGAGCAGATCCCTGTGCGAGGTCTTTTCGATGGCCTTGTCGAACACAAGGATCATCGCCGGGAGCACTGTCACGCATGCGAGCACGCCAAAGACAACGCCCTTTGCCATCACGATGCCGAGGTCAAGGCCGAGCGTGAAGCTCATGAAGCACATCGCCAGAAAGCCTGCAACAGTCGTGAAGGAGGAGCTGACGACCGAGGTCACGGTCTGCGCAATGGCGTGCGCCATCGCATCGCCGTGGTCGCTGTAGGTCTGCTGCTGTTCCTTGTAGCTGTGCCAGAGGAAGATGGAATAGTCCATCGTCACACCGAGCTGCAGCACCAGGCAGAGTGCCTGGGTCAGGAACGAGATCTCGCCGAAGAAGAAATTCGAGCCGAGGTTCCAGACGATCGCAAGCCCGATGCCCAGCATGAAAAATACCGGAATCAGGAAGGAATCCATCGTCACCGCCAGCACGATGCATGTCAGGATCACGGCGATCAGCGCATAGCCGATGGTCTCGCTGTCGGAAAGATGCTTCATGTCGGTGGTCACGGCGCTCATGCCGGAAATGAAGCACTGCTGCGAGGTGATCGAACGCATCTCGTCGATCGCATCCATCGTGGAATCGGCGGAGGTCGTGTCCTCGAAGAACACGATCATGAGCGTGGAGTCTCCGGAATTGAAGAAGTCATAGACCTTCTGCGGCAGGATCTCCTTCGGGACGGAGATGTCTGCCAGGGAGTCATACCAGAGCACCTCTGCAACGCCGTCCACATCTTCGAGCTGCTCATGCACCTTGACAACGTCCTTGTCGGGCATACCCTCGATCATAACGAACGAGAAGCCGCCCTTTCCGAACTCCTCCTTGAGGATGTCCTGCCCGCGCATCGTCTCCAGATCAGACGGCAGATAGGACAGAATGTCATAATTGACACGGGTGTTCAGGTAGCCGAACGCCGCCGGCACCACAAGCGCAATCCCCAGAATGAGGATCAGGAGCTTGTGCTTAACGACCCATTCACCGAATTTCAGCATGGTATCATATCCTTTCCAAGGGGAGCACCCCTTTTGATTCTGTAACCAGTATATTACAAAAATGACCGTTAGTCAATATCTTTTGCAAAGAAAATTGACCAGCGGTCATATTTTCGGAGAAATGCACAAAATTTCCTCTCACAAATTATGACTGTTGGTCATTTATTGATTCTTGACAGATGGTGTATTATCCTGTATAATTAGGAAAGAGATCAACCGACCCGAGCGGAGGTGCGTGTTATGGGAAAACTGGAGATCAACAAGCGGTTAAAGGAGAGTTCCCTGCTGAATACCGCCTTTGAGCATTTTACGACCAAGGGATTCAGCAAGACATCCATCGCTGATATTGTGGCAAGTGCAGGCGTGGCAAAGGGGACATTCTATCTGTATTTCAAGGACAAGTATGACATCCGGAACAAACTGATCTCCCATAAATCCAGCCAGCTTTTCCGTGCGGCAGTCAGCTCGCTCGAACGGCAGGCTGACTGGGAGGGGCTGAACATTGAGGAAAAGATCATCCGGATCGTGGATCATATCATCGGGCAGCTCAATGAGAACCAGGCACTTCTGACATTTATTTCCAAGAACCTGAGCTGGGGCGTCTTCAAGACGGCGCTGACCACGCCGGTGCTGGACGAGGATGTCAATTTCGGAGATGTCTATGCAAAGATGCTCAGCGATTCGCCGTATGAGTTCCGTGATCCGGAAACGATGCTGTTTTTGATCGTGGAGCTGGTGTCGGGAGCGTGCTATTCGGCGATCCTCTACCAGGAGCCATGCAGCCTTGCCAAGCTCAAACCGGATCTGTACCAGGCTATCCGGCTCATCATCCGCAGTCACCAGGGCGCACGCAAGCCCGGCAGAACAGAAGAATAAACAAAAACGCACCCCTGCTCCCAGGGATGCGTTTGTAATAGCGGCAGGGGGACTTGAACCGCCGACCTTTCGGGGATGAACCGAGTGCTCTAGCCAGCTGAGCTATGCCGCCATATGGACTAAGCCGATCCGTAAACCAGCTTTTTTATTATAGCACAAGATTCTGGATTTGTCAAGAGGAAAATGGAAGGAAAATTTGACTTTCCTTCATCATTTTCCATAATCATCCCGTTCTCATGCTGTGCATTCTGCTGATTTTTCAGACGGGCTGACCTTTCATATTGACATGCCGTCAGAATAGTGGTATACTAACCATAATGACACAGCGTCAGAATAAATGCAGCCCCGTGTTCCAGGTACTGCCGGATCCATGGATATCTGTTCCCGGACGGGCTGACCCGCCGAACACATGCAATGACGGAGGTATGATCATGAGCAAGAAATTAGTAGCCTATTTTTCCGCAAGCGGCAAAACAGCCGCCCTTGCAAAAAAGCTCGCGGATGCGGCAGGTGCTGACCTGTATGAGATCAAGCCGGCTGTTCCTTACACCACTGCCGATCTGAACTGGAACAACAAACAGTCACGCAGCAGCGTGGAAATGAGCGACCCCGCTTCCCGTCCTGCCCTCGCCGGCACAGTGGGTGACATCTCAGCCTACGATACCATCTATGTCGGGTTCCCCGTGTGGTGGTACATCGCCCCGACCATCATCAATACCTTCCTCGAAAGCTGCGATCTTTCCGGAAAGAAGATCATCCTGTTCGCCACATCCGGCGGAAGCGGCTTCGGCAAAGCAGCGGAGCACCTGCGTCCCAGTGCGCCCGGCGCAGAGATCCTTGAAGGCAAGGTCAATCCCTCTGCGGACGGCATTGCAGCGCTTGTACAGATGGCCTGAAGCATGCGGCCTCTGGTCTGAAAGAAACGCCCTCTCACCAGAAATGTGCGGTGAGAGGGCGTTTCATGTTATATTGCATGCTTATGCTGCTGTCGGAGCTTTCTCGTCCTGGCGCTTCTTTCTGAGCATCATCACGGCTGTGGCACCGAGGATGCCGACTGCGAGGCCGCCGATTCCGGCAAGTGCAAGCTGCCCGGTCGTGAATGCGGAGGCGGTTGCATATGCCTTGGCATCGTCCTTCCAGAAGAGGTAGATGCCGCCCTCCTTGTTGTTGAAGGCATAGGCTTCGTCGGCAATGTCCATTGCATAGTCATACGTGAAGAAATGCAGACCTCTTGTGCAGTTTGCGGGCATTGTATTGCTGCCGGTCTGGCAGGTCAGGGAATCCGCAAGGATCGGGCTGCCCTTGGCCGGAGACTTGTTCGTGTACATTGCAAGCCACTGCTTGCCGCAGTCGCAGTTGAGATCTGCTGCATCACCGCAGCCCCATTCTGCATACTTGTCCACACCGTCCTGCCAGTCGCCGATCTTGCCGACCTCCTGCCGGTTGCACCGGACTACGTCATAATATGCGAACTGGTCAAACTCGATGTTCTTCTTCTGGCTGCCCTTTTCATCAAGCACCGGGTTGCCGTTGGCATCGGTCACATATGTCACAATGTCCGCTTCGTCCACGATCATCATGGGGATCGCTGTGAAGTCACACTGGTAGAATTTGTGCATCTGGTAGATCTCGAAGCCGGCGGATGCCAGCAGGAGTACAGCACCGATACACACTAACCACCGGGCAGCAATACCGGCTCGAATTCCAGCAAGCCGCTCAGCACTATCGTTTAACTCTCCCATTACCTCTAAGTGCTCCATAACCTCTCTTGTATATTTGTCGATAATAAATCCAACGTTTTTAAAACTAAGTCCGTGACCAACATTTGCATATCTTAAATAGAGTGCCGCAGAGGTCACCATAGCCAGGAAGCCAATACCTGCTGTTGCAAATATCGCAATATTCTGGATAGCTTCCTTGTCATAGGCAGCATCATACCAGCTCTGCTTGCCCATATTCTCCTGCATTTTCGCCTGACTGGTCAGCGCCACACCGCCCCGGAAGATCGCACGGTTGATGCCGGAGTAGACCGAGATGGTCTCTGCATTCTCCATAGCTCATTTCTGTAAATGCAGAGGACCTCATATCCAGAAGAGAGAGGTCCGTGATCGCCTCATCCTGATCCTCGGTCTTTTTATAGCCCATATAGGCATGGATGAGCGAATCAGCGCCCTCCTTCAGATCCTGCGGACAGAAGATATACCCTTCTGATTCGCACAGGCGCTTTGCCTGCGCCTCATCGACACCGTAGAACATTTTCACATCGCTGATATACTGTGCCGCAAGTTCCTGATTCAGGACCTCCTCCGCCGCCACCCGCGTCCAGGGCTGGTGACAGAACAGCATCCAGCCGACAAGTGCTGCAGAGACCATACGCAAAAACAGTTTCTTCATTCTCATGCCGATCCTCCCCTCGCCTTTCTTCTCCGATGCACAGCAAAGACTGTGAGCAGCAGAATGATGCCGGCACCGCTCATCAAAGCGATGCGCCCGCGGGTGAAAACAGATGCCTGGATGGATGTGGGGCCTGTTACGGGCATGATCATAGAGAGCGTTCCTGCTTCACAGTGCAGATAGTCAAGGTGCTTTTCATTGAACAGATGGTCAGCCGCTGTGATATTGATGCTGCGGTTCTCCGTACTCGCAAGGTAGATATCAGAGCCGCTGCGCAGTCCTGCATCATACAGGAATGCGTTTTTGCTCAGTGCAAGATTCTTCCTCTTTCCTGTGCCGCTGTTGTCACGGATCACCGTTCTGCCGCTCAGATCAATGGTCGTATCATCGGTCACATAAATGCCGCCGCCGTCCTTTTTATTGGCCCAGCAGCTTGAAATGAGCACATTTTCCAGCGTGACACTGCCGCCGTTATTCTGGAGAGCGCCGCCGAAGCTGGTCGTACCGCCGTTATAGAGCGCACCGCCGGACATTTTCAGCGTACCGCCTGCATCGACCTGTACAAGACCGCGGTATCCTTGCTCCTGCCGCCCTGGATGCTGCCGCCCTTGAAGGCTGAGCAGGAAACGCGTCCGGGTGCTGAGTCGATGATCTCCAGTGCTGCCTTGTTCCTGACACGGATCAGCTCACCGTTCCTGTCAGCTTTCTTGATGCTCCGGATCATCGGAAATCCGTTCAGATCCAGTGTGAAGCTGCTGTCTGCGCTGAGTTCACGATCCGTCAGCCACGCACTGTCCAGCCGGAGAACAGCATGTTCCCCCAGCTTCTGCACTGCATCCCATGCTTCCGTCGGAGATGCATAGGTGCCCTTGACAGTGAGCTTGCCTTCATCAT
>CAMNDR010000016.1 GCA_946535685.1 uncultured Clostridia bacterium
CCACAGCGTAGTATGCCAGTGGAGCGACATTACAAAGTGGGGTCAGAACTCCGTTGTTTACTGGACAGACTTGGCAGAGCGTGCAGTTCTTGACAGAACAATGGCTGACCAGTACGGCAGGGGCAGAGTATTCACCGGCGACGGCGTAACATACAACAACTACACCAAGTCCAATGCCTGCCTGACCTGCGATCTGACGGGCGACTGGCGTGAGGAACTGATCTTCCGCAAGTCGGACGGCGGTCTGCGTGTGTTCACGACGACCTTTGCGACGGAATACCCGGTCTACTCGCTGATGCACAATCCGCAGTACCGTGTACAGGTCGCTGCCCAGAACAACGGCTATAACCAGCCGCCGCACACCGACTACTTCCTCGGCACGGGCCATGCCCTGCCGGAAGCACCGACCGTGTTTGACTACACGGCTGAGCACTGATTGATTCACAGAATGCGCCCCGGAGCGGTTTCAGGCCGCTCCGGGGCTTTTTCTGTCAATCCGAGCCGGAAAGGGAGCGATTTTTCGCTTGACGAACCCCTGCGTTTGTGCTATACTATAATATAGAATATTTTGCCCTGAAGGAGGGATTTTCTATGAATCAAATGATCGGACATGACACTTCGCACTATGCGCAGTGTGCTACGCTGATGCAGAAATACAAGCGGAACCATCTCTGGCGGCTGATCCTGTCAGCGGTCGTTCTGTATGCCAATTTCTTCATCATGACAGTCGTCTGGTGCCGGAATGACCCCACAGAGTCGTTCCAGTCCGCCATCTATACCTCCGAAGGAAAGGCTGCGGTCAGTCTGGGCGTCGGCATTGCATCGCTGGTAATCCTGGTGATCGGCATCATAGGCGGCATCATCCTTTTCGGAGTGGTAAAATCCCGGAAAATCCGCATCGGCTATGTGGTCGGTGCGATTGCGGTTATGTCGATCGTTTCCATGGTCAATCTCTACCGCAATATGGAACGCAATGCCCAGCTTGCGCCCATCCAGGGCGGCGGCAGGGTCGATCATCTTGCCTATGGCTATGGCGTTCTGGCGCTGGTGTTCTCACTTGGCACGCTGGCACTCGCATTTTTCGGCACCCAGGAGCGCACCAAGCTCTATATCGGCCTGCTTGCGGAGATCATTCTGGCGATGCTGGCGGGGTGCTATCACTGGGTCTTCGGCGGGATCCTGCTGGCGATGTTTCTGCTGGCAATCCCGGAATACAAGAAAATGCCCTGGATCGTCAAGCAGCCGGGCTATCCCTATTTCAATGAGCGGTTTGAATCGCAGCAGTTCCATTCCGACTACCAGCCGGATCACAAGCTCGACGGAAAACGCAGCGGCGTGATGCTCGATACAGACGGAAATGCCATGGAAGCGCCGGAGATCGCCGCAAAGCCCTCCGCAGAGCAGCCGACCGCTGTCTATACCATGCATATGGGCGGTTCGCCGGATGAAATGCCGGGGATCGACGATATTCTTGAGTCAGTCGCAGAGCCTGAGCCGCTCCCGGAGCCGGAGCTCCCGAAGGCGGAGGACATTCAGCTCCCGGAATGGAACGTGCCGGATCCGACCCTCGACACCGCCGGCATTCTCGCCTCTATCCCGGAGCCGGGCGCTGTGCCCGATCTTCCCACGGTACCCGATGTACCGAAACTGTAACAGAAAGTTTGTGATGAAGCATGTTTACGATCACCAACAGCATCGGCCTGTTCGGAATGAATGCTTTTCCCGTCACCATCGAGGCGGAGGTCTCGAAAGGCCACAGCCAGTTTGATATCAGCGGACTGCCCGACATCGGCATCAAGGAGAGCCGTGACCGGGTGCGCAGCGCTCTTGAAGCCATGCGCATCGGATTCCCGAAAGGACGTGTGCTGCTCAATTTAGCGCCTGCCGATGTCAAAAAGACCGGCAGCTCCTATGACCTTGCCATCTGCGTGGCGCTCCTGCAGGCGATGGGCGTTCTGCCGGATTCGCTGCAGGATGCCGTGTTCATCGGCGAACTCGGCCTGCATGGGATGCTCCACGGGATCCGCGGTGTCCTGTCCATGACGATGCTCGCCCGCAGCAGCGGCCGCAAGCGTATTTTTGTGCCGGCCGACAATGTCCGGGAGGCCTCGGTCATTGACGGGATCGAGGTCTACGGTGTCGAGAGCGTGAATGCGCTCGCAGGGCATCTCCTCGGACAGCAGCCGCTTTCTCCCGCAAAGCCCTATGAGCCTTCTGAGATCCGCCGCCCGGAGCAGATCCTCGATATGGCGGATGTCCGTGGCCAGGTCAAGGCAAGAGCCGGCATGGAGCTCGCTGCGGCAGGCGGGCATAACATCCTGCTCATCGGCGCACCCGGCTCCGGCAAGAGCATGCTGGCAAACCGGCTTTCCACGATCCTGCCGGAAATGTCCCGCGCGGAGATCCTGGAGACGACCAATGTCTATTCCGTGGCAGGGCTTCTCAATAAAAATGATCCGCTCATCACCGAGCGCCCCTTCCGGGCACCGCATCACACGGTCTCGCCGGCAGGTCTGATCGGCGGCGGCTCCATCCCGACACCGGGCGAGATCTCGCTGGCGCACAACGGCGTGCTGTTCCTCGATGAGCTGGCGGAATTCGGCAGAAGCACGCTCGAAATTCTCCGGCAGCCCCTTGAGACCCGTGAGGTCACCATTTCCCGTGCCGCCGGAACGGCTGTCTATCCCTGCAGCATCATGCTCGTGGGTGCAACAAATCCCTGTCCCTGCGGCTATTACGGCGCACCGAACAAAAAATGCACCTGCTCCTCCAAGCAGGTCGCTGCCTATATGAACCGCCTGTCCGGGCCGCTGCTCGACCGGTTCGATATGTGTATCGACGTGGATCCGGTGCCGTTCGATGACCTTGCTTCCAAGGAGAAGGTGGAGAGCTCCGCCGAGATCCGGGAGCGTGTGGAGGCTGCCCGCATGCGCCAGAATGAACGCTTCCGCGGCACGGAGATCTATTGCAATGCCATGATCCCCGATCACATGCTGCGGGAATACTGCGAGATGGACGAGCCCGCCGAGGTGCTCCTGCGGCAGGTCCACGACCGCTACGGCCTGAGTGCGCGAGCCTTCTCACGGGTACAGCGTCTGGCACTGACGGCGGCGGATCTGGCAGGAAACAGCCATATCACCCGGAAGGACATCGCTGTTGCGACACAGTTCCGGGGTATCTCCAGCAAATACCTGGGCAGGGCAGGTGCCGTCCCGCTTCCCCAGAACAAAGCCTGAAAGGAAGGACAATGAAAGAATTCTTAGAAAAAGTCCGGAAATACGTCCAGGCCTCTGATACCAGCCTGATCCTTGCCGTGCTTGCCTGCTCTGCGATCAGTTGTCTCATGCTGTTCAGCATCGCCTCGAATGAGCTTGAGAGCCGCTGCGATATGAGCACCTTCCGCACACAGGTCGTCGCAAGCGGTCTGGGTCTGGTCATGGTCGTGGTGCTCAGCGTGATAGATTACAATAAGTACATCCGCCTGTGGTTCATCTATGCACCGATCGCCCTCATCATGACGCTGCTGACGTTTACGCCGCTCGGCTACAGCAGAGGCGGTGCGGATGACCGTGCATGGCTCGAACTCGGGCCGCTCTATCTGCAGCCCTCGGAGCTGCTCAAGCTCGCCTTCATCCTGACCTTCGCCTTCCATCTTGCCAGGGACGAGGAGCAGATGAACAAGCTCACGCATATGCTGCTGCTCTGCCTGCACGGACTGGTGCCCATCGGCATCGTGGCGCTGCAGGGTGACTATGGTACGGCGATCGTGTTTGCAGTCATCTTCATGGCGGAGCTGCTCAGCTCGAAGATCGCCCTGCGGTATATCATCGCTGCGGCCGTGATAATCCCGACCGCCTGCGTGGTGGCGTGGAATTTCCTGCTGCAGGACACCCACAAGAACCGTATCCTCGTGCTCATCCACCCCGGCACAGATCCGGAAAACCTCGAATATCAGCAGGACAGAGCCCTTTCCGCCCTTGCCAACGGCGGCACCTTCGGCGCAGGACTTCTCGACGGCGACTATGTCCGTGTGCCGGAGATGCACAACGACTTCATCTATTCCTATGTCGGACAGGTCTGGGGGATCATCGGCTCTCTGCTGGTGCTGGGACTGCTTGTGTTCATCTGCATGAAGGTGCTCATCGACTGCGTGAACTCCAAGAATCTGCAGGGAAAATTCATCTGCATCGGCACGTTCGGCATGCTGTTCGCCCACTGCTTCATGAACATCGGCATGGTGCTCAAGACGATGCCCGTTATCGGCATCCCGCTTCCGTTCATGAGTGCCGGCGGTACGGCGGTGCTCTGTATGTACATCGCCATCGGCCTTGTCAACAGCACCCGCTGCCACAATGTCCGCAAATACCGCATTTTCTACAATGCCGAACCGGATTGATCCCATGGAAAGGAGTTCTATGCTCAAAAAATACTGGCACCTGATCTTTCCCGTCCTCATGCTGGCGCTGATGATCTTTATTTTCTGCATGTCCAGCCAGCCGGCGGATGACAGCTCCCTCACCAGCAGCCGCTTTGCGGGCTTTGCCGCAAGGCATCTGCTGACCAATTTCCGGGAATTCGATGCTGCATCGCAGGCCAAAATCATCGAGGGCATCACCT
Source organism: uncultured Clostridia bacterium (assembly GCA_946535685.1). Taxonomy (GTDB): domain Bacteria; phylum Bacillota; class Clostridia; order Oscillospirales; family Ruminococcaceae; genus UBA3855. The sequence goes on from CAMNDR010000016.1 coordinate 4,618, forward strand.
TCATCGTCCGGAAGGGGGCGCATTTTTCCGAATATGCGCTGCTCTCGTTCCTTGGCTATCTCTGGCTGCACCGCATCAAAGCGGGCGGCCTGATCGCCTTTGGGTGTGCGGCCGCCTATGCGGTCACCGATGAGATCCACCAGAGCTTCATTCCCGGACGCTCCTGCGAGCTGCGGGACGTGCTGGTCGATTCCTCCGGCGCACTCTGCGGCCTGATCGCCGCATTCATGCTCCTGTCTGTCCTCTACTGCCTTGTCCACAAGGAGATCCAGCAGTGGGGGAAATGGAGGTAATACCAAAAATTGACATAAAAATGACAATTTCGCTTCTGTTTTGCTGCATTTGACACAAAACAGGAGCCTGTTTTTTGTCTATTATGTCTTTTTTGGTGTTACCGATTTGACATTTTTAAAGTTTTGTGCTATAATAGTCAAAGTACCAGAGGGAAATGTCTGGAAATGGCGCCATTCCCTCTCCGACCGGCAGCGTCAGACCGTGACCTGCCCGAACTTCGGCCGATGATACTGCTGCAGACCTTCCCCTTGCACCTCTGCCGGGAAGCAACGGGATCTGGAGCACGGCCGTACCGAACCCGCCAAGCGGGTGCTCCGGAAGATCTGACCGGATCTGCGGAGTCGAATTAGGAGGATGATTTATGAGTAAACGACTGACAGTGATTCTGGCGGCAGCCTGCACCGCAGTGCTGTGCCAAGGAATTGTCACGCCGCAGACGAACACGACTGCCATCACCGCAAAAGCTGCAGAGGAAGGATCCTGCGGCAGCAGCCTGACCTGGAGCTATGACGGGGGCAGCACACTGACCATCAGCGGAACAGGCGATATGACAGATTTCGCCAGTGCATCGGATACACCGTGGTACGATATCCGCAGCAGCATTGAGCACGTTGTCCTGGAAGACGGCGTGACCTCTGTCGGCAGCAATGCCTTCCGGTTCTGCGCATACTTAACGGATGCAGTGCTTCCGGAGGGTCTGACCACGATCGGCGATTCTGCTTTTTATAGCTGCGGTCTGACCGATGTGAGCTTCCCGAGCACCCTTGAGGAGATCGGTGCCGGCGCATTTGCGGACACCAAGCTCACCGAGATCAGTCTTCCGCAGAATCTGACCATCATCGACGACAATGCCTTCTATGCCTGCAGCGAACTGCAGGAGGTCGTGATCCCTGTTTCGACAGAGGAGATCGGCACAGGCGCATTCTTCCAGTGTGAAGCACTGGAAAAGGTCACTGTTCTGAACATCGACTGCTGGATCGGCAGAGGCGATGAGAACGGCACGACCATCAGCGCCGGGACGCTCATCGGGTATCCTGGCTCCACCGCAGAGAAATATGCCGCCATGTTCGGCATCTGCTTCCAGAGCATGTACGAGACAGTGCTGGAGCCCGGCGACATCAACGGCGACACACTCGTCAATGCCAGCGATGCGGCACAGGTTCTCATCGCAGCAGCCATCATCGGTTCCGGTGAGGATTCCGGCCTGACAGTTTCGCAGCAGACTGCAGCCGACTTCAACGGTGACGGCATGATCAATGCCTCCGATGCGACCAGCATCCTGTGCTTCTCGGCAAATGCAGGCGTCGGCAGCGTACCGGCTGCAAATGTCGGCAAGGCTTCTGCTGCCTCCAATACCATTGAAAATCTGAACGTATCCACGATCTCGGTCTCCTGCCTGAAGGTGACCTGGGATGCAGCGGAGGGCAAGACCTACAATGTCCGCTGTGAATCCACGGAACCCAATTACGCCTACTCTGACCTCATCTATTATGAGAAGAAGTCCGAAGGTCTGTGCTACATCACCGGCCTGCGTGAAAATTCCGGGTACGAGATCACGGTCGAGGCTGCAGATGACAGCAGTATCTCCGGCAGGATGGCCGGACATACAGAGGACGTTGAAGTCATCGGCGAATATCCGTATGAAGACGGCTGGACGAACTGCTTCGCCTATGAGCCGGCAAGCGGCCTGAAGCTGAATCCTGCCTATGGTGCGATCCAGGGCTGCTCGGTGGATGTCATCACCGGCACCGGCGTGATGCGTGATCCCTACGGCGATTACTGCTGTGCAATGGGTCTGTTCTATGGCCGCTGCGGCGACCGGTTCCTCGTGGAGCTGGATAACGGCACCCAGTTCACCACCAAGATCTGTGACAGCAAGGGCAACGGCTCTGACGGCCAGGGCAAATACCACAGATTCGGCGGCACCGGCAAGTGCATCATCGAGTTCATCTACAAGGATGGATGCCTGCCGTCCTACCCGGCCAATATGGGCAGCTACGGCGGCAAGAACTGGAGCGGACTTGACCTGAGCGCCAACATCAGATCCATCAAGAAGATCAGCTTCGGCGAGCCTGTTGAATATTGATCTATGATAGCAACTGACCGCACAAACGCAGCTTTGCATTTGTGCGGTTTGGTCTATCTGCAGAAAAGGGGGAATTCCTATGAAAACTGTCCGTAAACGCTTTATCGCACTGATGCTGGTGCTTGTCTTTGGCATCGTGCAGATGGTGCTGCCCTCCGCCTTCCGGTCAGAGATCCGGGCAAGGGCGGCTGTCAGCGGCATCCAACACCCGATGGAGAGCTGGTCAGCGCCCATCAAAGCCGGAGCCACGTACTATAACCTGCATGTCTGGGTCAGCGATGACCGGATGGGGGAGTGGAGATCCGGGGCTGTGTATCACCGCGGCAACATGCATTATATCAACTACGAAGTCACGAATTATGACACCGGCGAGCTTGCCGATGACATCCAGTTTGAGGCACATGCGGCGATCTATCATCCGGACGGCAGTCTGTCCTATGAATGTACCTACAGCACCAAACACACCTATAAGGATGACTACGGCACCAACGTGAGCGCCGCCCGCAACTACATCGGCCACAGGGCGGAGGATCTTGGCAAGTGGAAAGGCACCGTCACCGTTTCCGGCGATGTCAGCATCGAAACGACTGTCTACTGGAATGTGACCATTCCCTATGTCAATCTGCATGTCTGGTCGTCCGACGGCAACATGGGCGACCCCTACGGCGGCTACAACGACCCGTTCAAGCTCAATCAGATGGCGTATCTCTGCTATGAGCTGACGGATCTCGACAACGGCGAGCGGCTGGATGCGGAGGTAACGGGCTACAACATCGACATGGCGATCTATGACCCGGACGGCAACGAGGCGTATGCCCAGCATTACACCGATAAGTCCGGCTTCAAGGAAGGCTACAGCCGCGCCTATACCAGCATCGGCAAGGGCATGTACATGACCGGTCTCTGGAAGGGTGTCGTGACCATGACCGGCGACATCGAGATCGAGCTGTCTGTCACCTGGACGGTCACGGAAAACGGCATTTCCATCCCGGAGGATCCCTACATTCCCCCGGCGCAGACCGACGGGAATTTCATCTGGGGGCAGGACAACTGGAACTTCGACAACAACGCATCGTATTTCACCTATGGCTATTACGTCAATGACAAGCTGCTGACCAAGCTGGGCGGCGACTTCGGCCTGACGAATGTCGAGCGTGAGCTGCTGCGGAAGAATATGTATGATGATTCACAGGGGGACTTCGGCGGTTCCTGCTTCGGCATCACCATTTCCGAGATCCTCGCCAAGAACGGCAAGCTCGATCTGACACGCTACGGGCTGGATCCGGTCGTGAACCGCAATCCCAACTCCGAGGAAGCGCTCTCCGTGGCAAACTTCGTCTATGAGCTGCAGAACATCCCCTGCATGAACCAGATCGCCCGCAATTCCAGCGTCAACCGTGTCCTGGATGCTCACACGCAGGATGAATTCGTCCGGACGCTCGAATCGGCCGTCTGCAGCGGCGACGGACTGATCAACCTCATCTTTGCCATGACCGATACGCAGGGCAATGTATCCGGCCTGCATTCCATCCTTGCCTATGGCGCAGAGAGCGGCGACTGGAGCCTGGAGCTCAATGGTTCAACGCATCATTATGACCGCCGCATCCTGATCGCCGACCCGAATTTCCTGACGCAGAACGAGCTGGATATCAACGCCTGCCTGTACTACCGTTCTGATGACTATAGCTGGGTGCTCCCGTATTACTGCGGCAACGGCCTGCTCTGCTACTGGGACGCTTCCTTCGGCAGCCAGGAGCGCTATGGCTATATCCGCAACGTGCTCAAGCACACCGGCATGAAGGAATACACCGACCTGATGCTCGACAAGCCGAGCTCGGTCTATCTCCCCGGCCTTGCCATTCTCAACAGCAGCCAGGAGTCGCCCAACATCCGCACCATCGAAGGCACCGGCAATGGCAAGCTCGGCGACAGCGGCAGAATCGAGCCGTATTTCAACACCGATGCGCAGGGCAATCTGCATAACTGGTATGCCTACGGCCTCGGCAACCCGACCGCCTCCTACGAGCTGTATGATATGAGCGGAAAGCCGTCTGATTTTGAGACGGTCATGGATTATGAGGATGTTGTGTTCCTCAGCAATGTGACCGACACGACCAACATCTACTTCAACCCCAAGGGACAGATCGAGATGAAGGGCGAGGGGCTTTCCTACGACTTCTCGGTCATCACGAACAAGGAACGCTGTGTGACAGACTGGTTCGGCATGCAGGTCAAGGGCAGCGGCACGGACCATCTGCTGTGTGCGCTCTCGCCGGACGGCTATGTGCTGCAGGCGGATGATCTGCACAATATCGACCTGTTCGCATGGAATACCACGCATTATGCCTATCTGACGTTCTCGACCAATTACAAGGATGTGCTGATCTACGAGATCAGCCCCACCGACATCGGCGTTGCAGCCGATACGGACGGCGACGGCAAATATGAAACGGTCGTGGCAAAGGGCGAAACGCTCTCGATCGGCCTGGGCGATGTGAATGCCGATCGTCTCATCAACGCATCCGATGCAGCGCTCGTGCTGATCGCAGCCGCCAAGCTCGGTGCCGGCACAGATCCGGGGCTGACAGAGGTGCAGGCTGCCAATTCGGATGTCACCGGCGAAGGCACGATCAATGCGACCGATGCAGCGATCATTCTGATCTATGCAGCAGCCGTCGGTGCCGGCAAGGATGTCGGCGATATCCGGGACTTCACGCCACAGTAACAGACCATGACAAAACCCCTGAATGCCACAGCATTCAGGGGTTTTAAGCATCTTATTACTGCTGT
>CAMNDR010000017.1 GCA_946535685.1 uncultured Clostridia bacterium
TTAGGAGGGTGCTGCGCACCCTCAGACCCGCTTTTTCTCAAAATTGATTTCCGTGGGACGACAAAAGAATGAAAGGTGTTGCCTTATGGAGCATTATGAGATCCGGACTTTGCAGCCGGAGGAGATCCCTGCGGCGGTCGATCTGATCTGGACGGTATTTCTGCAGTTTGAGGCGCCGGAGTATCCGGAGGAGGGGGTGCGGACGTTCCGTGCGCTGCTCGATGACAGGGAAAAGATCAGCCGGCTGCGGTTTTACGGCGCATTTGACGGTGATGTCCTGGTCGGTACGCTCTGCATGCGGCAGCCGCAGCACATCGGCGGCTTCTTCGTCAGAGCCGATCACCAGCGCAGGGGCATCGGCAGGGCACTCTTTGAGCGTATGACGCAGGATTATGAGAAACAGGAATATACGGTCAATTCCTCGCCCTATGCGGTGGAGATCTACCGGTGTCTCGGCTTTATCCCGACCAAAGAGGAGCAGCTTGAAGACGGCATCCGGTTCACGCCGATGGAATACCGCAGATAAAAAACAGCAGGCAGATGCAAACGCATCTGCCTGTTTTTCAGCCTGCAGCCGCAGGCATAGATGACACAACCGCCTTGCCGTCATATAGAGAATAAAACCAAGCGTCTCCGCAAGGTGGGTACCCGCCTGTAAGTCTCTCGCTCCCAACGTCCGGATCCATCGTGCAATGCAGACGGAAACGGGAGGTCTGCAATCCTCAGACAGAGCATCAGGTTCCCTGAAAATAAGTGTTGGATTATAATAACTATATTTGCTCGAACAAGGCAGTCAGCAAAGATGGGCGTTATTCTTCGTCAGCGTCGTCATCCTCAAAGGACTTTTCCAGGAACATCTGACCAATGCGCTCATACTCCTCATCGTTGTCGATGGTAGAGAGCACATCCTCGCCGTTCTCAGAGATCAGCTTCAGGATAACGAGCTCCGTATCCTCCTCAATGATGGTCTCAGCGTCCTCATTGTGCGGGATCAGGCCATAATAAACAGCGCCGTCAGCCTCGATGATGTCCCAGAGCTCAAACTCGTGCTCAACCCCTTCCTCATCCGTGAGGGTGAAGATCTCGGGAGTGTAATCCATTGTATCCATATTGTCCATTGGTCTGCTCCTATTCCGCCGAATCGGCTGTGTGTTTCTGTATTTCTATTATACTATACTTTGCCCAAAAAATCAAGGGGTAAATCAAACTTTTTTAGATAAAATCTTCCAGGGGTGTCGAAATTGGCTGTGTTACTGGAAATGTTTTGCATCCCGCAGATAAACGGCACCGGTGAACGGGTCATACCGGATGTCCTCGTTGCCGGCTGTCACGACCATGTAGGTGTTTTTGTAGAGCAGCGGAATAAAGCAGCAGCTTTCGAGGAATGCCTTTTCCGCATCACCATAGAGTGCCACGCTGTCAGACCGCTGTGCCGCAAGCCCCGGCGCTGCAAATACCGATGCCAAGCCTGCTGCGTCCGTTCCGAGCATGGGACAGCTTTCCGTCACCTTGTCAAGCGCAGCGTCACAGCTGTTTTCCTCCGGCTGCAGCGCCCAGAGAGCGATGCTGTAATCGCCAGCGGCGATCCGGCGGTCGAATTCATCCGGCGATACGGTTTCGATGCCGATGTAGTAGCCGAACAGATCCTGCCATCCCTGGCAGACGGAGAGCAGCGCCTCAGTATCAAGCACAGTACTTGGCACGAGGATCTGCACCGTTGCCGTGCCAAGCCCGATGTCCCGGGCAGCAGCATCAAAATACGTCTTGGCAAGCTCCGGCTGGTAGGGGATCGCTGCCTGTTCGTCCGCATAGAGCTCCCGGTAGGAGCGTCCGAGGAGCGTAACGGCCGGCGGTATCACGCCGTAGGCTGCCTGCATATCCTCTGAAAGCAGACCGTTCATCTGGGAGCGGTCGATGCTGCGGGCGAGCGCCTGGCGAAGGTTCTCGTTGCGGGTACGGGCTATTTCCTGGTTGAAGATCAGTCCGAGCGTCCGGCAGCGGTAGCTGTAGACGGTGTAGTCCTTGGAAGCGGTGTAATCCTTGGGATAGGAGTCCGTAAGATAGATGTCCGACGTGCCGCCGGCGAAATCTGCAGCGGCCTCCTCCTCGGAATGCATGATGTTGAACTGCAGACTGCTCGGGAAAACAGCATCCGGATCGCAGTAATGCTTATTTTTGCGGCAGGTGATGAAATTGCCGCCGCCGTACTGGTCATAGACCCACTTGGTTAGATAAAATGGCCCGTTGCAGAGTACGGTCTTGTCATCGAGCCCATAGCGGCCCTTCGTGGATTCAAAAAAGAGCTGATTGCAGGGCACAGCACAGCTCCTTGTGAGCAGCGTAAGAAACTCCGGCTCCGGATAGGATAGCTCGATCTCAAGTGTTGTGGCATCCGGCGCCGTAACGCCGAGCGCATCCACGCCCATATCTCCGGCTGTAATGGCAGCGGCATTCCGGATGCAGGCGAAATCCTCAGCAAACGGTGAATATTGTCCCGGATCGACCAGCCGCTTGAAGGCAAAAACATAGTCTCTGGCGGTGACACGCTCCGGCCGCTCCGGATCGGAATCGGGACTGAACCAGTAGCAGTCATCACGGAGCGTGAACGTATAGTGCAGGCCGTTTTTGGAAACGGCATAGTTCAGTGCCTCTGCACAGACCGGATTTCCGGCGGCATCGAGCCGCATCAGCCCTTCCATCGTGTTGGCAAGAACGGCAGATGCGTAGGGATTGTCCGTGAACTGCGGATCCAGACAGCCGGGATTGTCCGCAAGCGTACAGGTGAACAGGAACCCCGCACCGGTGTTTTCCTTATGACTGCACCCGGCCAGACATAAAACACCGCACAGCACAGCGGCTGCTGCGGCGCATAAACGACGAATCAGCATGGTATCTCCTTCTTGAAACTCTTTAGGGAAACGCTGGTTTATAGAGAAATCAGCACAGACTGTCAAAAAAGTGGTTTGCAGGGTTTGGCGCGGCAGCCCCGATCAGGGTGCAGGGGCGAAGCCTCACAAACAAACTTTTCCCACGAAGTGCTGTATTAACGATTTGTTCGGCGCTTCCTTAATACCTTACTATTATACCACGACTGAAGGAGATTGGCAACTGTTTTTGACGTTTTAATTTTATTATTTTTTAAAAAAACTATTGACAAAATATGAACTATGTGGTATAATATAAGCTAAGAAACCAGAATAACATGGTTCACCGGACATAGAAACAGTTCTTGACGTGCTCATTGCGAAGGGGGAATCATTATGACAAACAAAAAGATGAAGGGCTTTACGCTTGTGGAATTGATCGTTGTCATTGCGATCATCGGTGTGCTGGCGGCCATTTTGGTGCCGTCTCTGTTGGGATATGTAAAAAAAGCAAAGCTGTCCGGTGCGAATTCGTCTGCAAGATCACTGTATGATGCAGCTATGACGGCGTGCCGGGAAAATGATGTGGTCAAGCCGATTCCGGAGGGCATTTATACCGATACGTCTGCTCCGAATGACGGCGACAGCACAACTTTTAATAAGTATATCTATGAGTATTTTCCAAAGTGCCAGGGCAAGGATTGGGCTGTTAAAATCGAAAGTGACTGTCCCTCCGGAACCGCTTTCCGGAAAAACGCATCTGATCCTTATGTAGGTACCTACCCGACTGTGAATAATGAAAGCAAGCCGAATGTCAATATGACAAATGCGATAAAGTATGCAGTTGAAGGCACCTGGTAAGCTCATGAAATAATTAACAAATATTCGTTGAGAATTTTGGCAATTGTGACTTGAAAAATCGGTTGACAATCCGGCCGAATCATGGTATACTATAAATATGAATACAATTTGAACGTGAAATATATAGATTTTTTAGCGAGGTGCGTATTATGAAGAATCGAAACAAGCGAGTGAAAGGCTTTACACTGACCGAGTTGATTATTGTCATTGCAATCATTGGTATCCTGCTGGGTATCTTGGGACCTACGATGACAGGCTATTATCGCCGTTCCCGGCTGAAGACTGCAAACGCTGATGCGAAGATGGTGTACAATGCTGCCCAGACGGCTGCACAGAATTTCATGGCTGAGGATCGCGTCCGTGCGGATGCGGACAAGAGTCAGCTCGGCAAGGGCACCTTGATTATTTCGTATAATCCGAACGGTACGATCACATACGGCACAGTTTACGGGACTGTCGCTTCGACACCGAACCTGGCTGCATCGCCGGTTCTGCAGATCGACAGAGATGTGACTGAATTTGTTGAGTACGTCAACAAGACTGTATCTGACGGTGCAGAAAAGCACTGGACGGTTGCGATCGAGAATTACATGGTGAAGGGAAGCATTTCTGCCAACAGCACTACTTCCAATATTGTCGGCTATTATACCGCCAACCGCACACAGGCGACAGAAGTATCTTCTTCGGGTTACAGCGACTGGCTGACGGGTACAACAGATGATGGAATCATCAACTCGCTGTTTGAGCTGACAGAGGAATACGAAAAGTAATGCCGATTTACTGCGGCATTGCAGACAAACAGAACAACTCTGAAAAAGCTGGTTTTACTGCCGGCTTTTTCTGTGTTTATGGATATAACCCGAAAGGAGACATTTTCAATGAAAAAGAAGATCGTTTTACCGCTCGTGCTGGCGCTGCTGATGACAGGCTGCGGCAGTGCGCCGATGCACGTCAATGATTCGGAGCTGGAAGAGCTGCATTCTGCCGTGCTGGAGCATGAGACAATGCCCGAGGCACAGGAAACGGAAGCAGAGCCGACTGTGGAACTGACGGAGGAGCCGACAACAGAGGAGATCACCGAGGAGCCGACGACTGAGGAACCGACAGAACCGCCCACAGAGGCGCCCACGATTCCGCCGATGGAGGAGCTTGACGGTGCTGTCAATATGCAGAGCGGCTGTCTTGTGGTCAACAGCGGCACAGATCATGCCCGTGCCATTGAGCTTTGCGGCGGCAATCTGAATGTCGGCGCCCGCTATGCGCAGGTGCTCAATTCCTTCAAAGCCAAGCTCCCGGACTCGACCAATGTATACTGCATGGTCGTTCCGACCTCTGCGGCATTCTATGTCCCGGAAAGCTACCAGGATAAGACTGCCGACCAGAAGGCACAGTATGAGAATATCGCAGCCAATCTGAGCGGCGTGACGGGCGTTCCACTCTATGATGCAGAGCTGATGCACCGCAATGAACCGACCTACTCCCGCACGGACTATCACTGGCAGCCGCTTGGCGCTTACTACGCAGCGGCGGAGTTTGCGAAGATCGCAGATGTACCCTTTGCGGATCTGGATACCTACGAGAAGGTGGAGCGTGAGGGCTATGTCGGCGCATTTGCACGGGTGAACAAGATCAGCGAGCTCTACAATGCTCCGGAGCGCTTTACCTACTATAAGCCTGCCAATCTTTCGTCTGTGAATTGTACCTATTTCAACAATGACCTTTCCAATGAGCGCAGCGGATCCATGTTCTTTGAGGATAACGCTGTCAGCGCCAGCTACACGGTGTTCATCGGCACGGATGACTGTATCTTCAAGGCTGAGACACCTGTGGATAACGGCCGTGTGCTTGTCATTTTCAAGGACAGCTACGGCAATGCGCTCGTGCCGTTCCTGACGGAGTCGTTCTCCAAGATCTATCTTTGCGATTTCCGCTATTTCAACACAAGCGCTGCCTCCCTCATCGAGAATGTCGGCGCAACAGATGTGCTGTTTGCCATGTCCACAGTCGCTGTGACCTCTTCGGGCAAGGTGGATACGCTTGCGGGAAATCTCGGCGTATAGCCGGAAATCGGATTTGCTGTCACTTTTGGTAAAATCAGGGTACTACGATTTGTAAAATCCTGTTCATATCTTTTCCACAAATCGGAGTTCTAACGGCATTGCGCAGTTTCTCCACAGTTTCAACCGAGTTTTCAACAAGTTACAGAACGGAAACAGCGCCGTTTTCAACGCTGCGTTGAAAAGTCGGTGGAATATTTTTGAATACATGCTGTATACTTCACAGCCCGGCTGCCTACACTAAAGGCAGAACCGGGCTGTTTTTCCCGGTAATCCCGTTGGAAAGGATGATGCACATGATCAAAGGAGTCAATCATCGTGTCATTGAGGTCAGCCGCCCGGAAAGCGCCTATTTTGAACGGGCTGTGCTGTTTCTGCGCCCGGAGCTGAGCGAATCCTCGCTGCAGACGGCTGAGCTTGCTGCAGAGCATTTTCTCGGTGAATCTATGCCGAAACGCCGGCGCTTCCGGCTGCAGGGCTGGGGCTGGTTCATGCTGGGCTGTGCGGTTTCCGGCGGTGCTGCTGCGGCTTTATGCCTGCTGAGCTGAGCGGATTTCATGAAAATGACGGCTTTGACGATCCGAAAACGGCATCCGCAGCAGATATGTGAATTTTTTGGAAAGAAGCAAAAAAAGACTTGTAATTTATTTGTAACCATGTTATAATAGAAGAGTACAAGAATTGTGTAAAATGGAGCTGAGAATATGCCGGAAAAAGACAACCTGATCATCGGCAGGAATCCGGTGCGGGAAGCACTGCGGAGCGGACAGCCGATTGATACTGTTTATGTCAGCGCAGGGGCAAATCTTGGAGAGATCCGGGAGCTTGCACGGGAAGCAGGCGCTGTTGTGAAGACGGTGAATGAACAGAAATTATCGCAGCTTGCCCAGGGCGGCGTTCACCAGGGCGTCGTGGCGCTTGGTGCGTGTGCGAAGTACGCAAGCCTTGAGGATCTGCTCGAGGTATCTGCCAAGAAAGGAACAAAGCCGTTTCTCATCATCTGCGATGAGATCGAGGATCCGCACAATCTGGGCGCCATCATCCGGACTGCCGAGACGGCTGGTGCGGACGGCGTCATCATTCCGAAGCGCCGCAGTGCGATGCTCAGCCCGACGGTCTATAAGACCTCTGCGGGCGCAGCAAGCTATCTGCCAGTCGCAAGAGTGCCCAACATCGGGGCCGCCATCGACCGCCTGAAAAAAGAGGGCATCTGGATCTATGGCACGGATATGAACGGCAGTCTGTATACCGAGACGGACTTTGACGGTGCGCTGGCGCTTGTCATCGGATCGGAGGGAACGGGCATGAGCCGGCTGGTGCGGGAGAAGTGCGATTTTCTCGTGAAGCTGCCGATGCTCGGGAAGATCACCTCGCTGAATGCCTCTGTGGCAGCGGGGATCTTTATGTATGAAGTGGTACGTCAGAGAGGATGAGTTTACATAGATGGAGAAGCAGGATAAACAGGATCTTTCGCTGGATGATATCCTGAGTGAGTATGCACCCGGTGAAGCGCCTGCAGGCCTTGATGCGCCCCCTTTGACAGAGGAGGATATGGCGATCGCAGAGGCAGTCGCCCATGCCGAGAGCACCCGGCGGATGCCGCAGCGGCGTGATCCGGATCAGACCCATACCAAGGTGGGCTTTGTGCAGGCGGCTGATGCCGAGCAGATGCCGATGCGTGTCAATGTGCCGTCCGGTCAGAAGCCGCCGCAGCCGGCGGGAACACGCCCGGCCTTTGCGGATGATACGCCCAAGATCCGGCGTATGAGCGATTCGACCAGAGCACGGGAGATCGCCAAGAATAAGAAGAAAAAGAAAAAAGGCGGCAAGGTTCAGCAGGAGGAATACACCTACGCCAAGGAGCGCCCGGAGGGGGAGTATCTCTATACCCAGATCAAAGGCGCCAAGCGGGCCCGCAACCGCAAAAAGGTCAAGCGGGAGCCCGCCCTCGGTGCGACCGGTACCGAGACCATCCATATCAACCTGAAGGACGTTGTTTCCGTCAAGCAGGCGCCGGCTGCCGAGCCTGTGCAGCCCGTTGAAGTCCCGCCGGCGCCCAGAGCCCAGACCACGAGCCTGGATCTGTCAGCCATCCAGCAGGCAGCCGATCCTGTGGCGCTCGATGTTACCATCACCCGCACAAAGGAGGAGGCCGAGGCGGAGACCCGTAAGCGACAGGAACGCATCGACCGGATGGAGCTGCAGAATGTGAAGGACATCCGCTCGGATATCGCAGAGCTGCGCGGGGCGATCAGCTTCCGCATCTTTGCGCTGGCGATCGTGTTCTTCCTGAGCGCCTACATGGCACTGGGGGACATTCTGCAGACAAGATTTCTGCTGGATGTACACCCGATCGTGCTGGCGTTCATTGAACTGCTGCTCGGCGCAGCGGCCTGCGTGGTCTGCGTGCCGGTGCTGCGCAATGGCCTGACCCGGCTGATCCGCTTCCAGGCGGATACGGATAGCCTTGCAGCAGTGGCGCTTGTGGCGGGGATCGGTTCCTGTGTGTCCAATGTTGTCACTGCGATCGGTTACGGGACGTATCGTCCGTATTTCCTGCCGTGTGCTGTGCTGGCTTTGCTGCTGCATTCAGTCGGGAAGCTCCTGATCGTGAACCGTGAGATCACGAATCTTCGCTTTGTGACCCGCCGCCATGACTGGCATGGCCTGCGCATCCTGGAGGATGAGCAGCTTGCAGAGACGCTGACGCGCGGCGTTCTGGCGGATTTTCCGATCCTGGCGCTCATGCAGAAAACCGATTCGCTCAAGGATTTCCGGAAATACACCTATTCTGCCGATGTGGCAGACCGGTTCTGCCGTGTGGCAGCGCCGATCGCAACGCTTCTGGGACTCGCCGTTTCGATCTCTATGACGATCCTGCGGGAGGAGTCCGTCGGCTATGGCCTGGAGCTGTTTTCCATGTTCACCGCTGCTGCAAGCGGTGCGGCAATGACCTTCATCGTCAATCTGCCGATGCTCAAGGCAAGCCGGAAAATGGCGAAAAATGGCGCTCTGCTCCTTGGCTATCAGAGTGTGGACGATTTTTATGATACCAATGCGCTTCTCATTGACGCTGCCTCGCTCTTTCCGGAGGGCTCCGTCAAGCTCGCGGGCGTGAAGCTGTTCATCAACGGCAAGACCGACGAGATCCTGCTCACCGCAGCCAGCCTTGCACGGTATGCCGGCTCGATCATGGGCGGCATTTTCAGTGATGTGCTGCAGGGCAGAGATGTCCACCTGTTCCCGGTGGAAAACTATGTCTATGAGGATTCCATGGGACTTTGCGGCTGGATCCACAGCCAGCGTGTGCTCATGGGCAACCGTGAGCTGATGATGGCGCACAACATCGAGGGTCTGCCCTCCCGTGCAAGGGAGGAGGAGCTGATCGGTGTCGGGCAGGAGGGTGTGTATATCTCCATTTCCGGCAACCTGGCAGCGCTGTTCCTGGTGGAGATCAATGCAGATAAACAGTCCAAATTCTGGGCAAATCAGTGCGTCCGCCACAATATGTGCATGGTTGTGCGCAGTGTTGATCCGGTAATTACCATCAACCGTCTTTCCCGTATCCTGGAGGTACCGCAGGAAATGCTCAAGATCCTGCCGGTCAAGATGTTCAAGACCTACAACAAGGAGACCGCTCCGACAGAAAGCATGAGCGCCTCCCTTGCGACGACCAGCGGCTTTTCCAGCGTGGCACAGCTCATTGTCGGGACAAAGGTGCTGCGCAGTGCCGCATTCCTGGGCGTATTCATCCAGGCAGTGACCATTCTGCTCGGCATTGGCATCGTTCTGATGGAGGCAGTGCTGCATGTGGGACTGACACCTGCATGGATGCTGATCCTCCAGCTTGCAGCGACCTTGCTGACGCTGCTTGTGGTCAATGTCCGGCGGATCTATTGATATACTGCCCTCTATTGCAAAGCACAACAATGTTGTGCTTTGCAGGCTGCGCAG
>CAMNDR010000018.1 GCA_946535685.1 uncultured Clostridia bacterium
CCCCCGCCGATGCGCTCACCATCCCGGAGATCGTCAACAAGGCGCTCCCGTCCGTGGTCGGCATCAGCTCCACCTTTGAAGTCGAGAGCAGCGGCATGGGCAGCTACTGGGGCTTCAATTTCTACGGCGGCAACGGCTACGGCGGCACCCAGAAGCAGCAGTTCCCGGCGACCGGCACCGGCATCGTCATGAGCGAGGACGGCTATATCATCACGAATGCACACTGCATCTATGACAACGATTCCCAGTACAAGGCCGGCAAGGCTGTCTCCGTGAGCGTGGTCATGGGCGATGAGAACGAGACGGAATATGAGGCACAGATCATCGGCTATGATCTGCAGACAGACCTCGCCGTCCTCAAGATCGACGCCACAGGCCTGACCCCGGCAGAATTCGGCAACAGCGATGACCTGCAGGTCGGCGAGCTGGTCGTTGCCATCGGCAATCCGCTCGGCTTCGAGCTGTTCGGCACGACCACCTGCGGCATCGTCTCCGCACTGAACCGTGATGTGACGATCGACGACCGTGAGATGACCCTCATCCAGACCGATGCAGCCATCAATTCCGGCAACTCCGGCGGCCCGCTGCTCAACAGCTACGGCCAGGTCATCGGCATCAACTCCGCCAAGATGTCCAGCAGCTACGGCTCCGCCAGCGTCGAAGGCCTGGGCTTTGCCATCCCGATCTCCAGCGCCAAGGACATCATCAATGACCTCATCAACAACGGCAGCGTGACCGGCCGGCCGCAGTTCGGCATCTCCGGCGCCGACATCACCGAGGCCGATTCCCAGCGCTTCAACCTCCCGCAGGGTGTCTATGTCTACAGCGTGACCGAAAATTCCGCCGCAGAGCAGGGCGGTCTGCGCCAGGGCGATGTCATCACCGCCATCGACGGCACCGAGATCACCACGATGGAGGAGCTCAACAACATCAAGAACAAGCACAAGGCCGGCGAAACCGTCACCCTGGAGGTATTCCGCGGCGGCGAGACCTTCGAGATCTCCGTGACGCTCCAGGCGGCTGTACAGGAGTGAACCGGCATAAGGTAAGCAGTATTTACAAATGTTCATAGATTTCCTTTCTTGACCGGGAAAGCAGACCATCGAAAACGTTTTCAGATGGTCTGCTTTTCTATGTGAATACTGCCGAAAATGGTATATTGTTGTCATATCTGGAAGATTATTCCATAGACTTTGTGTAGAACAACCAAAAAGGCATAGAATGTTCATGCAATTTTTTTAAAGAAAAAAGAAATCGGGTGTTGACAATCTCAAAATAATATGCTAAAATAGTCTTATAAAACGCAGGAGCTAAATAGGCTTATTGCGTTTGGAAGGCAGCGGGAAATCCGGCGCATGTGCAGATAAGGCAGTTTGTGTGTCATGTGTACGGGTTGGAACAACCCCGGCTGCGGAATCCAAAAGAAATCTGTAAAGAAGAGAGAGGTAATCGAACAATGAAGAAGTCATTCCTGAAAAGAGTGATGGCTGCTGCAGTTGCAGTTCCTGTTGCTCTGACACAGACCGCCATGTTTGCTTCCTTCGCTGCTGGTGAGGAGACCGGTTCTGATAACAAGACCATCGACAAGTCTACTTTCCTGGACATCCCGAGTGATGCAACGAAGATTTTCAGCGACGGCTACAAGGCGATCCAGACCGAGAACGCTTATGCGTTTGTTCAGGAGAACAACTGGAACGGCGATCTGAGAGCTGCTCTGACCGCTATGTATGATGAGGAGGTCGTGCTGGATCCTGCCAAGCTCGCTGACAGCGTCAGCAGCACCGCATGGTTCTCCGAGTTCCTGAAGGACGCAGTACGTGCAAAGGGCACGACCGCAACTGCCAAGGTTATGGCTGACGATGTTGTCATCACGCTCAATGTTGACTATAACTACGGCCAGGATGCTGCAAACCGCATGGTTGCAGGCCTGGGCGATGCCTACAAGGCTGCTGTGGCCAACCTGAATTCCAAGGCACTGGTCAAGGGCACCATCACCATCACCGCTGATGTTTCCGAGCTCGATAAGTTCAAGGAAGTCGTTTGCGAGTATGATGTTGATTTCGAGGGCATGAAGGACGGCAAGCTCACCGAGACCGTGATCCCCTACATCCAGGGCATCTATGACACGGTTCAGGCTGAGGTGACCGCTGCTGTTGAGGCTGCTGGTCTGGATGCATCCGCACTCGATTCCGAGTGGACCCGCTGCCAGGGCAAGATCAACACCGCACAGAGAGCCATCAACAGAGCCGGCAATTCCTACTCCTCCGATTACACTGCAGTCGATGCTGAGGACCTGTGGGAAAAGGCAAGAGAAGATGCGATTGATAGAAGCGACAGATTCACCAGAATCCCGGAAACCATCGCTGACGGCAAGGACACCAATGCCTATGCTGCTGCTTCCGCAATGTTCGATCAGGTCGTTGAGAAGATCAACGAGAAGTGCGCTGCAAAGGGCAACGGCTACACCGTAGTCATGAGCCTGGACGATGTTGTGGACACTGTCAATGAGCTGACTGACATCAGCGTAACTGCTGAGGCTTACGATTACAATTATTTTGGCACCCTGTTCGGCTATCTGCCGGATGACGACTTCGATGCTGATGCTTACACCACGTACTTCAATGAGGTGATCGGAGAGGAGAACGAAGCGCTTGCCAAGGAAGGCAAGAAGAAGGTTCTCATGAACATCAACAGCGTAAAGTGCGCTGAGATCGGTGCTGCTGAGCTCACCGATGCCCAGATGGCTGATGTAAGCCTGAACGTTTACAGAGTTGTATGGCCGAACTTCGAGATCGTTGACATCGAGGAGACCTCTGAGTCTTCCTCTGAGACCGACACCAACCCGACCGATACCGATGCAACCGGCAACACCGATGAGACCGGCAACACCGATGAGACCGGCAACACCGATGAGACCGGCAACACTGATGAGACCGGCGACACTGACATTGTTGTAACCCGCAGCGATGTCAAGCTCGAGGTTGAGGGCGGCTTCTACTTCTCTCATGATCCGAGAGCATTTGCTGACCTGGGTCTGATCAAGAACGCCACCATCACTGAGGATGGCGCTGAGAGAGCGATCACTGAGGACGAGATGAAGAACTTCTCCTTCAGCTTCCGCCGCAACTCCACGCTGACTGAGGCTGAGCCGTCCGGCGAGGCAGTTTCTCCGCAGAGCGCTTACGCTGACAAGAGCCTGAACGCTACCGGCAGCTACTTCGCACAGACCATCTATGTATACTATGAGGGTCAGCTCGTCAAGGATGCTGAGGCTACGGTTTACATCGGTGTCAAGGGCGACGTGAACAACGACGGCGTTGCAAACGCATCTGACGCAGCAAAGGTTCTGATCTACGCTGCAAAGGTCGGTGCCAACAAGCCGGCTTCCATCTACAGCGATGACAATGCAGAGATGGAGCGGTTCGCATACTTCCTGGGTGATACCAACGGTGAGTCTGAGGATAACGGTAAGACCGCTTCCTATGATGCAACTGTTGAGTCTCCGCTGAATGCATCTGATGCAGCACAGATCCTGATCTACTCTGCAGCAGTGAATGCATCCTCTGACGGCAAGGCTGACTGGATCCCGAAGGCAATCAAGATGACTCCTTATCCGAAGTACTCTGAGGAGATCGCAAAGGCTGCAGGTCTCATCTGAGGCACACAGCAAATCTGAAGGCATGTTGACCGCCGCATCCGTGCGGTGCGGCGGTAGCATATAAACTATCATTTAATTTATTTGAAAGGAAATGAACGAAAATGAAGAAGATCAATTTCAAGAAGGTTCTTGCTTCTGTAGCTGCTCTGTCCGTAGTAGCTTGCATGGCTGCTATCCCGGCTTCCGCTGCTGACGGCAACTTCAATGTTACCATCGACCAGAAGACCATCACCCTGGACGAGGCTAAGAGCCCTGTTCCGATCTATGTAAGAAATGAAGCACAGGCTAAGGGTGTTACCGACTATGAGTTCGGTCTGGATGTTGACAGCCGCTGCACCTACAAGTTCATCAACGATTCTGATGAGGCTGAGGCTGCTGCTGGTACCAGCCTGTCCCGCTCTGTAACCATGGAGCCGGGCGCTGGCAACTTCATGTGGATTACCGATGCATCTGCAACTGCTAAGACCAATGCTATGAGACTTGCTCTGGTAATGGTTACCATCAACGATCCGAAGGCTGGCGAGACCTATGACATCAAGTTCAGCAAGACCAACGGTTCCGGCAAGGACGCTGCATTCGCTAAGAATCAGCTCGACAGCCTGGTCTTCGACATCTCTGGCGTTGATGGCTGGATCAAGATCGAGGGCGAGGAGTCCTCTGTGCCGGAGTCCTCTTCTGAGGCTTCTTCCGAGCCGGAGTCCTCTTCTGAGGCTTCTTCCGAGGCTGCTTCTTCTGAGGCTGCTTCCTCCGAGGCTACTTCTTCTGAGGCTGCTTCCTCTTCTGAGGCTGCTTCCTCTTCTCAGGCTGCATCCTCTTCTCAGGCTGCATCCTCTTCTCAGGCTGCATCCTCTCAGGCTGCATCCTCTTCTAAGGCTTCTACCTCCAGCACCGCTGGCACCAATGGTTCTTCCTCTGGTTCCCCGGCAACCGGTTCTTCTGACGTTCTGCCGATCGCAGGCGCAGCAGCAGCCGTTGCAGTACTTGGCGGCGTAGCACTGGTAGCTAAGAAGAAGAACGACTAATCTCGTTTGACCTTCTTTACTTACAACCTTACGCAAAGAGTCCCTCCCTGTTTTCAGGGAGGGCTTTTTGCAGCATGAGGGTAAACATGATCCCCGCAGCAGAGCGCTGTGGGGATCGTTTGGTTATCGCAGAGAATGGAAATAGGCGCATTCTTCGTCATTGATCCGCTTTGCGTCCTCCGTCCGGATGTTGCAGTGGAACACATGGCCGAGCGGATGCGCCGCATCGCCGCAGAACCGGTATTCATACGGCACGCCGAGAGATTTCAGCCGCGGCAGGAGCTTTTCCGGCTCATGCTGCAGGAAATCCTCATTCGAGGTCATCACAAAGCAGGGCGGGAACTGCGGTGTCAGATGCTGCATCACGTCGATTTCATCGAGCGCACCGTCCGGCAGGAAATCCGCATAGCTCTCCAGCGGCATTTCCCTGGAATAGAGCCCGTGGTTGAGCGCCAGAGCCCGGAGACGAAGCCCGGCAGGCGGCTGAAATGCAAAATGTGACGCATAATCGGGATTTGTCAGGATGCACGCATAGAGCGCCATCCCGTTAGCCCCGGCAGAATCCCCGATCCCGAAGACCGCCCCGGTATCGAAGCCATATTCCTCCGCATGCGCTAAAACCCACGCAAACACGAGGTTTGTGTCCTCCAGCGGCGCCGGGAAGCGAAACTCCGGTGCGAGCCGATAGGTATAATTCACGACAGCAAACCCATGCAGCGCCAGCTCCATGCAATAGTACTGGTAGCGCTCCTTGTTGCCGTAGACCCACGCACCGCCGTGGAAACTCACGATCACCGGGAGCTTTCCCGCCGCATCCGCCGGCCGGTAGACATCGAGCACCTGCCAGTGCGGATCGCCGCCGTAGCGGATGTCGTCAAACCGCCGGATCCCTGCGGGCGTGGTCAGCCCGGCATCCCGGATATCATCATAGTGCTGGAACAGCGCCCGTGTCTCGAGACTTGTCATGCCTTGCTCCTTCCGCAGATGCTTCTGCTGTGATACTCTGTATCCATTATAGCATATCCTGCCTGAAATTGCAAGTTCTTCCGCCATGTTGCCAAATTTCGTCTATCTGCACAATCTGGCTGACTATAAGTTTAGCAATATGCCTGGTTTTCGGTCGGCTATCGCCGACTTAGGAGGGGCTGCTCGCCCCTCCTAAACCTCCCTCGGCAGGACCATGCGGCCCTGCACCCGCAGTTTTTTTTCGTGCTGCCAAAACTTAATAATGATCGTTTTTTTGCTCAAGCTTTTTTTTCGTAAAAAAAGCTTGCAGGGTTCCAAGGGGCAGAGCCCCTTGGTCGTCGTCCGCAGACGACGAAACCCTGCAGTCAGTCTTCCTTGTAAGCCGCCAGAACGAGGGCTTTGAGCTCCGGATAGTCGCCGTCCTTGCCGAGGAAGCCGGCGGAGACGATCTCGCCGACGGTGAACAGCGGGTATTCCTCCGCATCCACGGGGTATTCGGCATCCGGATTTTCGAGCGCTTCCATCCGCTCCGGGTCAAGCTCCGCGCCGACCTCCGGCACATAGCGCAGGAAGCCGAGCTTGTTGAGCGTGCTTTCGAGCTTTTTCAGGAAAAACCGGACGCTCTTCCAGTATTCCTTGAACTCCGCCGAATCCTCGCCCGACCGGCTCTTGTAATAGACCTGCGTTTCGAGGCTCCGGAAGGCTTCAAGCAGGTCGTGGAAATCCGTCCCCTGCAGCTTTCGGCTCGTGTCCACCACCGCATTGATGGCGCTGTTCGTCTGCGCTTCGAGCACCCGGCGCACTTCCTCGCACGCCGCCTGCATGGCGCTCGCCGCTTCCGCCGTGCTGTCCCGGAAGCTCCGGTTCGTCGCATTCAGCGAGGAAACCAGCTCCTCCTCGAACGCCCTGCGCCCTGCGACCATCTCCCGCACCTCATCGCTGCGCACCGCCGTGCCGTCAAACCGGTAGGCAAAGCCCGTCTCACGCTCCAGCTCCTCCAGCAGCCACGCCTTCTCTGCTTCGAGCGCTGCATCTGCCTCCTCCCGCAGCGAATCCTCTGTATGCGGCGTATGATCGAGGCTTTCCCGGAGTTCTTCAAGCTCCTCCTGCAGATCACGCTTTTCCTGTTCGAGCACATTGATCTTGCGCTCGGCTCTGGATAATGCAGCAGTATCGGCCTTTTTGCTATTATCCTCGGCCTGCACCCGGAGTTCTTCGAGCTCCTCCTGCAGCTCCTGCTTTTCCTGTTCGAGCACATTGATCTTGCGCTCGGCTCTCGATAATGCCGCGGATTCCTGCTGCTGTGTCTGCGCCGCTGCGGCATCCCGCTCGGCCTTCAGTGCGGCAAGCTCCCGCTCGACATCGTGCTTTTCAAGATTCAGCAGCGAGATGCGCTCCCGCTCCGCATGCAGCTCCCGGATCTCCTGCTGCAGGCCGTCCCGCTGTTGGAGCAGCGCCGCCGCCGCTTCCCGGTCTTCCCGCAGCGCCGTGAGCTCCTGCTGGAGCGCCTGCTTTTGCTGCAGGATCTTGTCCAGCCGGATCTGCTCCTCGGAGAGCGCCGCTTCCACCGATCCTCCGGATTCCTCCGGCGGTGCCAGATAGCGCTCATGGAGCTTGGTGATCTGGTTCAGGAGGATGCTCACATGCTTGTCCGAAAAGGAGGCATGCGGTTTTTTGCCCGCTTTTTCGACGATTTCCCGCTGCAGATCGAGCGTTGCATTCGACAGCGAATCATATAAAAAGAAATCCCAGTAATCGAGCAGCTCCGGGTCGATCATGCAGTGCGTCCGCAAAAGCTGTGACAGCAGCGGCGTCATGCCCTGCTCATATTCCCGGCGCAGCGCATCGAGGATCGTCCGGAACGAGGTCAGCGCGGTTTTCCGGAAGTATTCATGCGTATAGGCATACTGCTTGGATTTCTCCCGGATGCGCTTCATTTCGGCCTTATATACATCATAGGAATGTCTGCTGGTCATGCTGTTCCCCCCATTACTTGCGCTTGATGGACACGGTATCCTCCACCGTCACGCCGTTGATATGATCCACCGCCCGCATGGACAGCAGCTCCGCCTCAGAGAGTGTCAGCGTCTCGATCGTCTCGGTATGCACCGGGATCTCGTGCTCCTGCGAGCGGTTGAGGGAGATGGACATGATCTCACGCCCCTCGGATTCCGGTACAAGCTCATCCTTGTCGGCATAGGAATCCAGCTCGAACACGGTGAACACGGACTCATACTGGTTGAGCCGGCGGGTATAGGAGAAGGTCTCCGCCGAGCAGGGAAGCTGCACGCCGCGGGGGATCAGGATGCAGATGCGGAATTCCCCGATGGCATCATAAAAATACCGGATGCCATAGGCATGGGAAGAAATGAGCTTGATGTGCTTCTTCGGCTTTCCGGGGGCATCGCCGGATGCTTCGCCGCCTCCGGAAGCGGTCTCCGGCGCCTGCTGCAGCCAGTCTGCATAGCGGGCAGCGCCGTTGGCGATGGCATGCGCCGGATTGATGCTGCGCACATCCACATCCGGGAACTGCTCTGCGATCGTGCGCAGCACCATCGGCATGATCGAGCTGCCGCCGGTGAGGATGATATGGTCAGGCGCCTTGTTCTTGCGGCGTTTGGTGAGCGCGAGCATTTTCTCGACAGCACGGTCCATGAGGGGCTTTGTCATCTCCTCGAACTGTGCTCTGGTCAGCTCCCCTTCGACCACATTGCCGCGCAGCTCCACCGACCAGTAGCAGATATCCGTCTCGGAGAGCTCCTCCTTGATGCTGCGGGCTTCCCGGCGGAAATAGGCTTCATTCTGGGGCGTGAGCGTATCGTCCGGATATTCGGCCTGATACTGTTCAATGAGCCATTTTGCGACAGCCTCATCCCAGTCATCGCCGCCGAGCGCCGGGTCGCCCTCCTGGTCAATGACCTCATAGGGGATCTTGGCGGGATCCTCATTGGAACGCACCCAGGCAGCGTCGAACGTACCGCCGCCGAGGTCAAACACGAGGATATCCTCATCCTTCTTGTTGCGGGCGCCGAAGTATTCGACTGCCGCAGCGACCGGCTCCGGGAACATCGTCCGCACGGTGATGGGCTGGCCGTTGGGCATGACGATGGAGGAGATGGCCTCCTGGATGAGGTTCTTCTGCGGCTCCGAGAAGCCGACCGGCACCGTGCAGACGGCCTCGATGCGGAAATCCTCAGCAAAGTCGATCTGGTAATTCTCCCTGGCGACCTTCACGGCATCCTGAACGAGGTGCCGGATGATCTCCGCGATGACATCCTTGACGGTATACCTGCGCTCACCGGCTTCGAGGATGATGCCCTTTTCGTTCAGGCGGCGCTTGACGGAGGTGACAACGCTCCCGGCGGTGCGGGAATTTTCGAGCTTTCTCGCAGCGATCCGCCCGAATGCCTTCTGCTTGCCGTCATCAAAGAACAGCGACGGGATCGCATAGGTCTCCGTCACCGGGATCAGAGAGCGGATCTCATCCCCCTCCAGATAGCTGCAGAAGCTGAACGTCGTGCCGAAATCAATACCGATCGACAGTGTCTTCTTAGGTTCCATGTTTGTTCTCCTTTATTTGCAATGCATCCTTTCGGTGCAAAATTTAACGGGGCGGTACTGCGCACAGCGCAGGCTTTTTGTCGGCTTGGCGCCGACTTAGGGGGGGACTCCCCACGGGGTGGGGAGAGGTCGAGGAACGAGACAGAGG
>CAMNDR010000019.1 GCA_946535685.1 uncultured Clostridia bacterium
TTCCCTTTTCCATATAGAACAGCAGCGGATCATTGAACAGCCCGTCAATATCCATCAGGGGCTTGTCCAGCCAGATGCCGATCTGCTTCTGGGAAGGCCGCACCTGGTTGCCGCGGGAATCGAGTGAGATCTCGCCGTCATTGACATAGACCTTGTTCAGCGTTGCACGGGATGCCGTGTCATAGGGCACTTCCCCGTCGATCAGGACAGAGAACTCGATGTTCGCCATATTCGACGGGATCGGCAGATAGGAGAATGCAAAATTGTAGCAGCCCGTTTCCGGGATTTCCGCTTCAAAGGTCACGCTTCCGTCCGCCGCATTCCAGATCAGCACATTGTCACGGTTCTCGGCGCCGTACTCGCTGCCATAGCTGCCGACGGAGACCTTCTCCATCTCGTCGCACGCATAGGAAACGAACTCCGACCCTTCCAGATCAATCACCGCAGCCGGACGGGGATCGTCCTTATGCGCATCATAATAGTCGCTGTAGGTTTCCTGCTCCTCATAGAGTGATGCCGGCTCCTCTGCAGCGATCAGCAGATCCGGCTCTTGTTCAGGCTCTTCTGCAAGGGCAGCGAGCGGTGCAGCCTGAAAGCCCAGGCAAAGCGCTGCTGCGGCGCTCAGGAGCCGTATGTAAACAGACCTCTTGTTCAGGATCATCTCCGCCTTTCTTCCCGCCGGCATCGGTGCCGGCTTTTCTGTGGTGAAAACCTTCTCTGTTTTCTCGTTTTTGTAGTTTACGCACATCAATACAAGTATTATTATACCAGCAAATCCCCCACTTTGTCAAGGTTTTTTCACATATTTTGTACAAAAATCATTCTGACTGTTCATCATATCTGCACATGATGGTAAAAATGCAACATCGCATATAATATGTTAATAATTTTAATCAATACTTCAAAAATACAGTATCCATAAAACCGCAATATATCGGGATCTGCAGAAGCACTTGGTTAGCGGCCGCTCACCAATCACTACAATTTCGTTAATTTTACGAAAAAGGGCTTGATTTTTTCTGATTATATGGTAAAATGAGTATAACAGGAGCAATAATCCTGCAAACAAATTATGGAGGTGCTGTTTTATGGCATATCAGATCACAGATGCATGCATCAGCTGCGGTGCATGTGCAGAGGAATGTCCGGCAAGTGCAATCAGCCAGGGCGAGGACAAGTACGTCATCGACGCTGATGCATGTCTCGATTGCGGCGCATGCGCAGGCGTATGTCCTGTAGAGGCTCCGCAGGCTCAGTAAGCCAAGGAAACAAAACCCCCGCATTCTTCCGGAATGCGGGGGTTGTTTTTTTTGGGGTGTGTTGACACTATAGGCAACACGCCCTAATCAAACGAAGGGATCAGACCATCAAAGAAGCCAAACGGATTGGAGGAATCCTCCTCCCGTCCGGACGGTCTCCTGTGCTCCGTGGTCGGCTCCTCCTGGTACTCCTCCCACCACGGGTCGTCAAAGAACGGATTCGCCGGGATGTGAGAAGCAGCCTTCTGCGGCAGCTTTTCAACCTCATCAAGCGTGAAGCTCCTGCCGATGTCCTGTACGCATCTCTGGCTGACATAGTTCATGTAGGTGCGGCAGAATTCATAGATCGACACAGAGGCGCCGTTGATCGTGAAGCTCTGGTCTGTACCAATCTGGTAGGTCATCCTCTCACGCTCCGTGAAGGCAGTGCCGTCAAGTGAGTACACATGAAATTCCCTCGGCCATTGACCGGACGACCAGTAGATCTGGTGCTGCTCCGGCACGACCGTGACCACGCCGCCATTCGCCCAGATCTCGCTGACCAGAATCACCTGCTCCTGCTCCACGGTATAGATCTTCACAGCCGCGCTGGTATGGTCGCCCTCCGAGACAAACAGCTCCGGTGTGCCGTTCCCGTCCGCATCATACAGATCAAAGCGGGCACCCCACGCCATCCCATCGCCGTTCAGGAGATCCTCATAAAGTGCATCCCACGTTCTGGGGCGTTCCGTTTCGGTTTCCGGCGGCTCCGTCTCAGGGGGCTCTGTCTCCGGCGGCTCCGTCACGGGAGGCTCTGTTTCCGGCGGTTCGGTCGCGGCAGGCTCCGTGATCCTCTGCTCTGTGACCGGCTCCGTCTGCGGGAGCGTCTCCGCCGGCAGAGAGGATGTCTCCTGCGTGACCGTCCGCAGCAGGAGAATGCCAAGTGTCACTGTACACGCCGCCAGAACGGCTGCACTGACCCCGGTCATCACAAGATAGGTACTTGCAGAAAGCCCTTTCTCCTGCCTGGCAGGCTGCGGTCTGGCAGGCTGTACAGGCTGGCGCTTCGGCATGGATGTGACCTCACGCCGTACCGGAGCAGGCCGCTGGGATTCCGGCGGCTTTTGCGGGCCGAGATCTGTCGGGTCATAGCTGCCGTCATAATCCGGAACATCCTTCCGGTGCTTGTGCGGTCCTGCCATTGCTCTCGCCTCACTTCGCCGTCTTGCGAATGTTGTTTTCCGTCAGCGTTACAGAAATGCGGGACTCTCTGTCTGTTTCGCTCGTCTTGGGGATGTAGTGCAGCTCGACCAGGTCATACTTCGGCTTGACCTCACACGCCACATAGCCCTCACAGGTCGAATGCGGCGCCACTTCCTCATTGATCGCCTCGACCTGGTAGACATCGTACAGCACCTTCATTGCCGGCGGCGTGCAGCACTGATAGGAATCATAGAAGGTGCCGTTGACGGTCAGGCAGAAGTTGTTGAGATAGTTTGCCGCCACGGTTTCCTCTGTCTCATTGACGATCGTCACATGGAACAGCATCACGCCGTTGCCGTTATCGAGCGTCACGCCGGGATCCTCCGCAAAATCGACCGTCAGCGTCATGCCGCCGTAATTTGCAGTCTCGCCGATCGCTGCACTGACGACCTCATAGGTCGCCTCGGTGGGTTCTGTTTTCTGGCTGTTCCTGCTGCCGCATCCTGTGGCAAGCAGCATTGCTGCGCAGAGCACTGCGCTCAGAATTCTCTTGTACTTCATGCTGTATGTATTCTGCATTATGATGCAGAAACTCCTTTCCTGCTTCATCAGATCCCATGATCTGTTTCTTTATTATAACACAACCGGCGGCATTTTGCAAGCCGCCGGCTTATTTTTTCTCGCCTGATTCGTTTTTTTCTCTCCTGCGCAGCCGCAGATCCCGGAAAAACGCCGAAAGCAAGGCGCTGCACTCCTCCTGCAGCACACCGCCCACCGCAGCCGGCCGGTAGTTATACGGCAGCAAAAACATCTGCTGTACCGACTGCACAGCGCCGCTTTTCGGATCGGAAGCACCGTAATAGACCTCGTCGATCCTCGCCTGGATGATCGCCCCGCTGCACATCGGACACGGCTCCAGCGTGACATAGAGCGCACAGTCCGGCAGCCGCCAGCCGCCGAGCTTTCGGCAGGCTGCATCAATGGCCATCAGCTCCGCATGCGCCAGCGCATGCCGGTCGGTTTCCCGCCGGTTATAGCCCTCGCCGACGATCTCGCCGGTCGTTCGCCGCACGATCACGGCGCCCACAGGCACCTCTCCCATCGCCGCCGCCTGCTGTGCAAGCTCCAGCGCACGGCGCATATATTCCGCATGCTCCATCGGCTACACCAGAAATGCCGTCATGATCATCAGCAGTACACAGACGACCGCCATCAGCATCATCGGAACGGAGATAAAGAACGCAGAGCACTGGTCATACAGACTCAGATAGGTCGGCGTAAACGTGTCGACCGCCTGGTACCTGATCCGGCGGATCACCAGATACAGCGCCGCAGCCAGTCCCAGCACCACCGGAATCAGCACAAGACTCCACCATTTCAGGGAGTAGATCTCGCCGAAGGTCTCGATGGAATACAGTGCAAACATGTAGATCTCATGCACCACATGGAGCACAGCCGCCGTCAGGAAGCTGCCAGACTGGATCATAAAATAGGAAATGGTCAGCGTCAGCAGTCCGATCCGCAGCGCATCCTGGAGATTGTGTGTCATGAGCGCAGCAAGGATGGTGGTCGCCAGGATCGCAAAGCCATCCCCGAACTGCCGCAGAAGCTGGAACATACAGCCATGCAGCAGCAGCTCAAATGCCACCGGCAGGATCAGCACGGTGAGCAGCACATAAAACATCGTGTTCTGGTCCGAGGTGCTGACAGCGTTGTCGATCAGACGGTATTTCTCCATTTCTGCTGATTTTGACACAAGAAACATACCCATGCCAACGCTCATCAGCATCACCAGCAGCATGCCGGTGAGCAGATACTGCGGACATGTGATCCGGAGCGGAAAGCTCACCCGTCTGGGCATACGCAGGATCACGAGCGCAATGACCGCCGGCACAAGGTATTTCAACAGATTGATCGCAAAGGACAGCCAGAACACCAGGTGCTCATCACCATACAGACGGCTTTCGCCCCAGATCATCATTTCAATATGCAGTCCGCAGGCTCCAAGCAGCCAGACGACCAGCTTGTCCAGCAGATTCTCGATCACAAGCAAAGCGATCAGCAGATAGCCATACAGCAGTCCGACCCGCTGCAGCGTATTCTGCTCGGCATGGAGCGGCGTGCCGTTCACAACTGCCTGATTCTCAGAAAACGCCGATTCTTTAAGGTTTTTCGTAAATCGGAAAGCATAGCGGTTGTGCTTTCGCCTGCGCCACTCCCGGTAGGCATCCATATAGCCCTCGCTCTGATGCGGACAGGAAAAGGCCTCCACGACGTCGATCATTTGGTTATCAGCTTCCTGCATACCGCACCTCCTTCCCGGCTCTGCGCAGCAGTGCTGCAGATTTGCGAATATATATATTCTTATTTATTATAACATAGTCCGCCGCACAATTCACCTTGTTTGACCAAACTTTTTATAAACATAATGTGAATAAAATGTGTACATCAAGGCATTTCGATCTGCAAAGCCTTTGCCAGTGACAGAGAATGGCTGTTCCGCAAACTGAAGCGGGCACTCCGGAAACCGGAGTGCCCGTCGTCGTTTCTATGCCAATCACTTGCCATAATCTTCCGTTTCAAAAAGATACCAGCCGTCCAGCATCGCATTTCTGATCTCCACAACCGCATATTCCGGCGCATCCAGCTTGATATACCGCAGCATTCCTGCGTTATTCGCTTCGCCATCCTCTGCTGCGGCCGGGTCGAAGCCGGCATTGCAGGTCAGCGGCTGTGCCTTGCTCTCATCAGGTTCACCTTCATATTCGGGGAGAGATTCGTCATAGAGCCGATAGGTGTTCAGGAACGTCGCACCGCCGATGCGTGCGGCATAGATCATGGGTTCAACATGTGCATTCTGCCAAAGGACGACCGTTGAGCCGTCTGCTCTGACAGCGAGCAGAACATCATCTCTGTCCTTGACGGTGTAGAGGTCATCATCCGGCGAGATCAGAAAA
Source organism: uncultured Clostridia bacterium (assembly GCA_946535685.1). Classification (GTDB taxonomy): domain Bacteria; phylum Bacillota; class Clostridia; order Oscillospirales; family Ruminococcaceae; genus UBA3855. The sequence continues at coordinate 5,399 of CAMNDR010000019.1, forward strand.
TGCAGCGGGTCGCCGTAGCTGCCCTTCAGCGTTCTGACCTTGCCGATGGCTCTGTCCTTTGTGTAGGCCGCAGCACTTGTTTTTCCCCTTGCAACATAGTAGCCAAGATCCCACTGGACACCGCTCATGAACTGGCAGATGCCGTTCTCTCTGACCTTCCCGATCATATAGTCCCGGATGCCGATGTCCGCATTCCCTGCACCGACATACGCCGCATATTGCAGGATATTCGCGGCATCAGACGCATTGAGCGTGGCATCGCCGTTGACATCGAGGGCTGGCTCCAGTTCATCCGGCTCCTGTCCGGCGCCGATCCTGGCGGAGGTGATGAGGGCTTTCGCGGCAGTGCTGGCGTTGAAGGTGCTCTCAGCAGGCGCAGTCGGCACGCCGTATTCGATCCGCTCGGTGTCATAATCATCCCGTGTATCCACAAAGCGCCTGATCTGGTCGGCAGTGTCGAAGCTCGCGCAGATCACGGCGAGCCTGCCGTCCGGCTTCACATAGGTGTAGCCGGTGATGTTCTGCCCTGTCATGTAGCGGTTGATGTGGTACTGCATGTCGGAGGCGGTGGCGTTATAGGCCTTTGTCCCAACGGAATGGATGAGCGTCGAGACGATGCCGGTGCTGTCCAGAAACGTCCGGACGGCCTCCTCATCCTTGCTGTTCTCACAGAGTACCACGAGCGAGGAGAACGCTATCGAGGAGGTCTTTCTCTCGGTGTAGAGACCGACCTCGCCGGGGATGCCGTTTTCCTGCATAAACTGCTCGATCATGCTTTTGACCCCAGCAAGATCATGGTCAAGCGGTCTGTTGGTCTCATACCAGCTATCCAGAGCATCCTGGTCGAAAACCTTGTACATGGGTGCATTGTCCTCGCCTGCCGGATAGGCCTTTGTTCCGACCTCCCGGATGAGCGCCGGATCAATGCCGCTGCTCTCCACAAATGCCCGCACAGCATCCTCATCCGTGCTGTTCTCACAGAGCACCATCAGCGTGGAAACGCCGTCCTGCACATAGACAACGACCTCACCGGCGATGGCGTTTTCCTTGAAATACCGGTCAATGATGCTCTTGGCAGAGGCAAGCGGTTCAGGCAGCGGAGCATTCGTTTCATAGCCTTCATGCCAGGTGTTGCCCGTTTCCGGGTCATAGACCTGGTCGTAGACCATGTACATGGGTGCGGGAGCTTCCTCGCCTGCCGGATAGGCCTTTGTTCCGACCTCCCGGATGAGCGCCGGATCAATGCCGCTGCTCTCCACAAATGCCCGCACAGCATCCTCATCCGTGCTGTTCTCACAGAGCACCATCAGCGTGGAAACGCCGTCCTGCACATAGACAACGACCTCACCGGCGATGGCGTTTTCCTTGAAATACCGGTCAATGATGCTCTTGGCAGAGGCAAGCGGCTCCGGGAGCGGGGCATTCGTTTCGTATCCTTCATGCCAGGTATTGCCTGTTTCCGGGTCATAGACCTGGTCGTAGACGGTGTAGGCGGATGCGGTCAGTGTTCCGCACAGCCCGATGGCACATACGGCAGCAGTCATTGCTGCAAGGATTCTCTTGTTTTTCATAATGATTCCTCCTTTAGGCAACACCGCACATAGCTGGTGGTGCAGATGCGCAGTCAGATTTTTCGTCAGATTGTATAGAAATGACGCCGCTGGGCTGGCGCCCAGCAAGGAATTTCTGTGCAAGATGACGGAAAAGATGCAAGCAGATGTGCCGCCAAGCCGCCAGGCGGGCTTTGTGCGGTGTTGCCTTTATGGCGTTATTGCATGTCGATGGTATAGAAATAATAACCGCCGTTCTCCTCAAACTGCACGGCAATGGCCTCCTCCGGCGGATAGCCCTCGATGCGGAAAGCCTTGCCGGTATACTCCTGCACATCGCCAAACAGTTTCACCTCGCCCAGCTCCTCCCGGATGAGCTCCGGCTCTACGGGCTTTTCCGCCGTCTGGTAGATCACCGGCGTTTCACCGAGCTCTGCACGGCGGAACATCCGCTCATAGGGAAAGAAACCAGGCTCGGTATCCGGCGGGCGATCCTCCTCGTTATGCGGCCCGGCGCTCGCCGCCTGGACATCGCTGCCCTGCGCTGTAGTCGGCGGCGGATCCTGCTGAATGGGTTCCGTCGGGAGCGGATCGGACTGCGCAGGGACATCGGTCGGCTCCGGCTGGTGACCGGATCCATCCTGCGGCGCGGCAGGCGGTTCGGTGGGATCCTGCTGCGATGCTTCCTGCTCATCCGCTGGCTGCCCGCTTTCGGCAGAAGTCTCCGCTGCAGTTTCAGCAGAGGTTTCCCCCGCTGTTTCGATCTGGAGCGGGGTGGTGTGCGTGAGAATGGGTGCTTCGGTTTCCGGTGCCGTTTCCTCCGGCTGCGGTTCGGAGCGCTGCTCCGTCAGAGCTGCAGTTTCCGTGGTGAGCAGCGTATTCGGCAGCGGTTCCCGTGCGGGCTGCACATACCGGATGCCGATGAACACCAGAGCGAGCATGCTCACCGCAGAGCCTGCGGCTGCAATGCGTCCGGCGATGCGTTTCCGTCTGCGCTGCTGTTCCAGACAGGCATCACGGATCCGGAAAACTGCATCCGCCATTTCCTTAGAATTCTTCATAATCAAAGCCTGCCCTTTCCAGTATGGTCTTCAGCGATTGCTTTGCCCGGTAGAGAAGATCTCCGACCTGCCGTTTGCTTTTGTGCATGACAGCGGCGATCTCAGCCGTGTCGAGCTCCTCGAAATACATCAGATAGAGCACCTGAAAATAGTCCGCATGGAGCTTGCGCATGGCTCTGTGCAGCTCGATCTTCTGCTCATCCCGAAGATGCTCCCGCTCAACATCCGTGCCGTCAGACAGCATGATGCAGGTGTCGATGGGCTGATCGGCGATCCGGGAACGGTGCCGCCTGAGATAGTTGTAGGCGGTATTCCGTGCGATCGTGAAAAGCCATGTGCGAAAGCTGGATTTTTCGCTGAATTTTGGCTTTTTTACGGCGATCCTGACAAAGGTATCCTGTACGATCTCCTCTGTCTCGGAAGGATCATGCACAATGCCGTTGATGTACAGTGTCAGGGCATTGTAATGGCTGTCTATGATCTCCCGGAGCCCGTTGTCATCACCACGCAGGAAACGGCGGTAGCGATCCGCATCGTTTTCCATGTTGTATCCTCCTGTGGTCTGCAAATTTGCTTTCATCTATTAGACACAGATGCGTTCTGTTTTTCGCAGGTCATTTTGGGCAGCGTTTTTTTCTTTCTACCATTGTAGCACATCCTGCAGATGATTGCAAGGCGGTGCAGGGAATTCCTCTCCCCGATGCGTCAGCACAGGGAGAAATGTTGCAGATCACAGCAAAAATGATTACATATAGTAGAACTTAATCGTTATAGTATTGAATTGTATAAAAATAATACTACTATATGCAATATTTTTCAGCATGTTCACGAATTATTCATTGACATGCCACCGAAGAATGTGGTATAATAAAAATGAAGATAGGCGTTCTATCAGTCGTGTGCTGAAGGAGACCGCCTGACATGAGTTTTGTAGATAGGAGGCGCTTGGTAATGAAAAACACAGGAATGAGACGCTGGCTCTCATTGCTGATGACCAGCGTGATTGCAGTGGGCAGCATGCCGGCAGTCCCGGTTGCGGCTGCGCAGAATACTGCTCTGAATATTGCAAAGGTGCAGATCGAACCGTCGGAGATCAATGAAGACCGTACAGTTGAGGTAGAA
>CAMNDR010000020.1 GCA_946535685.1 uncultured Clostridia bacterium
GATGCAAGCAGATGCGCCGCCAAGCCGTCAGGCGGGCTTTGTGCGGTGCTGCCTTGATGATCCAACCCATTTCCGGAGGTATACCATGAATCAGAAACGCCAGATCTTCAACCCCTTTCTCCCCCTGTGGGAGCATGTCCCGGACGGCGAGCCGCATGTGTTCGGAGACAGGGTCTATCACTTCGGCTCACACGACAAGGAAGGCGGCGAGACCTTCTGTATGCTCGACTATACCTGCTGGTCAGCGCCGGTCAATGACCTGACCGACTGGCGCTGCGAGGGCACGATCTACCGTGCCTCGCAGGATCCGGACTATCCGCACCGGAAATATATGTATGCCCCCGATGTCGTCCGGGGCAATGACGGCCGCTATTATCTCTATTACTGCATGTCCGGCGATTTCGGAAACGGCGGCTATCACGGCCCGATCAGCGTGGCCGTCTGCGATACGCCCGCCGGACAATACGAATACCTCGGCTTCGTGCGCTGGCCGGACGGCACCCCGATGCAGAAATATGTCTGCTTCGACCCGGCCGTGCTCAATGACAACGGCACGATCCGGCTGTATTACGGCACACAGTATGATTTCGAGGAGCGCGAGGACTTCCCCGGCGAGGGCGAGTGCCTCCTGCGCTCAGAAATGGAAATGTTCGCCAAATCCCGCGAGGAGATCCTCGGCACGCCGGAGAGCGTCATGGGGCCGTGTACCCTCGTCCTGGAGGATGACATGCGCACGGTGAAGGGCGAGCCCCGCCATATCATCCCGTACCGGGTGAAGGGCACAGGCTTTGAGGAGCACCCGTTCTTTGAGGCCGCCTCCATGCGGAAGGTCGGGGAGAAGTATTATTTCATCTATTCCTCGCAGAAAAACCACGAGCTCTGCTATGCCGTGAGCGATCATCCCGACCGGGATTTCACCTTCGGCGGCACGATCGTCTCCAACGGCGACGTAGGCTATCACGGCAGAAGCGATGCCGACCGGCTCAACATGACCGGCACGACCCACGGCAGCATCATTGAGATCGGCGGCCAGTGGTATGTATTCTATCACCGTCTGACGCACAAATCCGACTACAGCCGCCAGGCCTGCGCCGAGCGCATCACGATCCTGCCCGACGGCAGCATCCCGCAGGTGCCTGTCACCTCCTGCGGTCTGAACGGTGCCCCGCTGCGGGGCGAGGGCGTGTATCCGGCGCCCATTGCCTGCATCATCACCAACGGCCATATGCCGCACGGCTCCAACAAGATCTTCACGGAGCATTTCCCGCATGTCACCCACGAGGGAAAAACGCATCTCATCGCAGAGATCGGGAACGGGACATGCATCGGCTACCGGTATTTTGATCTGCCCGGTGCCTGCACGCTGACCCTGACGACCCGCGGCGCTGCAGGGCGCTATCTGGTCACCGATGAGGACGGAACGCCCTTCGGAACTGCCGGGATCCCGGCATCTGCAGACTGGCAGGAAACCGCCGTGCCGCTTTCCGTGACCGCCGGCGTGCATTCCCTGCTGCTGCGGTGGGAGGGCGGCGAGACATCCCTGCTGCAGATCGCCTTTTCCTGAGATGACCAGATCCCTGCAAATTCTTCCCTGCAGCAGAACAAATTCATCATTTTGCACAAACCTCATGGAAAATCTGCAGATTCTATCTTGTAATCTGCAGATTTTTATGGTATAATAAAATTGTTGGTCTGTATGCTCTGTCTGTTCCGCTGCCGGGAGCGGGATTTTGGCGGGCTGTACAAAAATACTGATTGTAAACTGTACAGCATCCACAATTCTGCAATTCTGTCCAAAATGCCTGAACTGCGGGTAAAAATCGCCGTTTCCTATTGACAAGGCCGGGAGAGTATGGTATACTATATATAATTGTGTAATATGTATAGTTATTTTTACAGACTGTACACCCTGTAAATTGCTTTGCAACAGATTCTACAGGGAGGAAAAGGATGCCGCTGCGGGATCGCCGGGCGGCTGTACAGATCAAAACCAGTAATCGGGAGGCAAACTGTATGCTGCAATTCGAGAACACCAACCAGATCAAAAATGCGCTGCTGCGGATGGTCAAGGAGCACGGTGAAACGATCCTCGATGACGAGAAGCGTTTCCTGTCCCTGATGAACGACTACATTCCGGAATACGAAAAGGAGCGCCGCCTGTTCAAGCATGTGCTGTCCAACGGCATTCTGTCCATGCTGCGCCGTGAGGACAACCAGCGGATCGCCATTCTCAAGGCGAGAGAATTCATGAGCAGTGAGCTGTTTTTGGCAGACACCGCCGTGGAATTCGTGCTGACCTGCTTCACCTTCATGATGGAGTGGAACTACGTAGCTCCCAACCCGCAGCCCGCTCAGCAGGCTGCTGCTCCCCAGCCTCTTTCCCAGACACCGGCCTCCGCACCGGCAGCTCCCGCACCGGCAGCAAAGCCCGCCGCATCCGCCGCATCCGAGGTGCTCTACACCAAGAACGATGCCAAGCGTGCAAGCGGCCTGTTCAACAGCATCGCCAAGGTGCCGATGGGGTATACGACGATCGAGGATTTCGCCTTTGATTCGAGCCGCATCAAGGGCATAGAGCTCCCGCCTTCTCTGTATGTCATCGGCGAGTACGCCTTTTCTGACTGCAAGAAGCTCAAGAGCATCGAGCTTCCGGTCAACCTCAAGCGCATCGGCAAGGGTGCCTTCAGCTCCTGTGCCAAGCTCTCGATGGTGCGCATCCCGGCAGGCGTGACCGAGATCGAGGAGAACACCTTCCAGTTCTGCACCGGCCTTGAAGTGCTGGATCTGCCGAACACCATCTCCAGCATCGGCGCCGAGGCGCTCCAGGGCTGCATGAGCCTGAAGAAGCTGTTCCTGAATGACAGCGTGAAGTACATCGACGACACTGCATTTGCAATGTGTCCGGATCTGACCGTCAAGTGCTATGAGAATTCCTACGTACATCGTTTCTGTGAAGAGCACAACGTGCGCTTCGAGACGATCCGCAAGGGATTCCGGGGATAAGACCCCAAACGGATCCTTCCGCGATCCGCAGGATAATAAACGGACGCACACCGGAGACCCCGGGTGAGTCTGATGATCGAAAGGGATGAAATAACATGGTAGAGCTGCAGATCGGGCAGTATATCGAAATGGAATACGGCGGCGCCGCAAGAGTGCTCCGTGAGCTTGGCAGCGGCGGACAGGGCATTGTCTACCTCGTGGAATTCAACGAGCAGCAGTACGCCCTCAAATGGTACGACGTGGACAAGATCAAGAATCCTGCCGCCTTCCGCAAGAACATCGAGAACAACATCAACGACGGAGCGCCGTCCCGGAAGTTCCTCTGGCCGAAATATCTGACCCGTCCGATCGAAACAGGCGGCTTCGGCTATCTGATGGATGTACGTCCCCAGGGCTATGATTCCTTCGTGGACATCCTCAACACCTACAAGCTCGACATCGACCCGCTGACCGGCAGAGCGATGAAGTATCCGGTGCAGTTCAAGAACCTGCACGCCATGGTGACAGCAGTCATCAACATCGTGACAGCCTTCCGCCAGCTCCACAGAGCCGGCAAGAGCTACCAGGATCTGAACGACGGCGGCTTCTTCATCGACACCAAGACAGGCGACATCCTCGTCTGTGACTGCGACAACATCGCACCGGACGGCGAGAGCTTCGGCATCGGCGGCAAGCCGGGCTACATGGCACCGGAGGTCGTTCGCGGCCTTGAAAAGCCCAATGTCCAGACGGACAAGTATTCTCTGGCGGTCGTGCTCTTCAAGCTCCTGTTCCGCGGTGATCCGATGGAGGGCGAGAAGGTCGTCAAGGACATCTGCCTGACAGAATCCTCCGAGCTCAAGCACTACGGCAAGGAAGCAGTCTTCGTCTATGATCCGGACAATGCGACCAACCGTCCAGTCCGCGGCATCCATGACAATGTCATCAAATTCTGGAAGATCTATCCGGAGTACATCCGTGATGCATTCATCCGTTCCTTCACGGCAGGTCTGGAGGATCCGAACAAGCGCATCATCGAGAACGAATGGCAGAAGCTGTTCATCCGTCTGCGTGCAGAGATCATCCCCTGCACCTGCGGCAGAACGAATTTCTCCTCCATGTTCGAGGAGCTGCCGAATCACTTCTTCAAGTGTCCCCGCTGCGGCAGTGAATTTGCGACCATGGCATTTTCCAACCGGGATTACCGTGTGCCGCTGTATCTGGGCTGCCGGTTCTACGCCTGCGAGACGATCCAGGCTTCGGATGATTTCCTGACCGTGACCGGCGAGCTGGTGGAAAACAAACTCAAGGCCAACATGCTCGGCATCAAGAACATGTCCGAGCAGACCTGGAAGGCAAAAATGCCCGACGGCAAGTTCTATCCTGTCGCACCGGGCAAGGGCTTCCCGCTCTGGAGCGGCATTGTGGTTGACTTCGGAGGTATCACAGCGCAGATCAACGAAGACACGGACTGATCTGCTATTCTGAAAGCAAAGGAGAACCCTTATGATGGATGAAATGGACAATCTGACCGTTCCGGAGGAGCAGGCTGCTGATCTGAACACGGATGCCGGATATGAGCCGATCGACTACACCGCCGGCTTTGACACACCGGATTACGGCTCCCAGAGCTACGATACCTTCGGTTATGACGATGACGATCCGCTGAATGCAACAGGCGTATCCCGCAAAAGTCTCGTGATCTTCTTCCTGATCGACACCTCCGGCAGCATGAAGGGCACCAAAATGGGCGAGCTCAACACTGTCATGGAGGAGCTGATCCCGGAGATCCGCCGTGTCGGCGAAGCAGACACAGACGTGAAGGTCGCAGTGCTGACCTTCTCAGACAGTGTCATGTGGATGTATTCCGAGCCGATCTCGATCGAGGATTTCGAGTGGACAAGACTGCGTGCGGAAGGCGTGACGAGCATGGGTGCAGCATTCAAGGAGCTGTCCATCCGCATGTCCCGCAACAGCTTCCTGAATTCCCCCTCCCTGTCCTTTGCACCGGTCATCTTCCTGATGACAGACGGCTATCCCTCAGATGATTATAAGGAGGGACTGCGTGTCCTGCAGAAGAATAGCTGGTACAAATACGGACTGAAAACAGCGCTCGGCATCGGCAAGGAAGCCAATGACGACATGCTGGCAGAATTCACCGGCACACCGGACACGGTGGTGCATGCATACTCCGGCGGACAGCTTGCGCATCTGATCAAGATCATCGCTGTGACCTCGTCACAGATCGGTTCCAAGAGCATGACGCTTGCCGATGATGTCAATCACGAGCTGGCCATGGAGGATGTATACGAGAGCAAGCAAAAGCTCCTCGGTCAACAGATCCAGGAGATCGTCAAGTCGGAAGGCTACAGCGACTCCATCCCCTTCGACACCGGCTGGTAAGCGGGGAGCCCCCGCTGGCAGACGCATGCCGGGTTCCAGCTAAGCGGAAGATGCAGGACTTGCGCTGGCGGTGCAGCGAACCGCATGTGCCCAATGCTTGCGGGGAGCCCCCGCTGGCAGACGCATGCCGGGTTCCAGCTATGCGGAAGATGCGGGACTTGCGCTGGCGGTGCAGGGAATATAAAAAGATCTGCAGCGATCTTCTGACTTTCAATCTCTAAGGCAACACCGCACAGAACTGGTGGTGCAGATGCAAGCAGATGTGCCGCCAAGCCGCCAGGCGGGCTTTGTGCGGTGTTGCCCTAAGGAAGTACTGATTGATCTGTCAGTCAGTACAGGGGGTGCGGGGCGCAGTCCCGCAAACAGCCCTTTCCTATCCTCGAAGCACTGTATTATCAATTTATTCAGTGCTTCCCTAACTTTTTAACGGGGAGCAGGTGAAAAAACCATGTATAACGGATTATATCACACCTTGATCGGTGCGAGCCACCTGGCAAAGGGCACGGTTTGCCAGGATGCATCCGAATTTCGTGCAACGGAGCAGTATGCGATCGCAGTTGTGGCCGACGGTCACGGCAGCAAGCGGCATTTCCGCAGTGATGTGGGCTCCAAGCTCGCCGTGATGGCGTGTGTCGAAGCCATCCGTTCCTATCTGGACACAGATCCGGAGGCATTCGAGGAAGGCTTCATGGCAGATCCCAAGCGCATCATCCGCCGGATCGAAAAGTACATCATCTGGCGCTGGAATGTTGCCGTGCGGGAGCATGCATTGGCAAATCCCTTCACGGACGAGGAAAAGATCCCGTTCACGGAGGAAAAATTCAAGGAGCTCCGTCTGGAATCCATCTACGGCACAACGCTGATCTGTGCAGTGCTGTCGGAGGAATTCACCTTCGGCATCCAGATCGGTGACGGCAGCCTCGTGGTGATCGACGAGGACGCAGAAGCAGACATGCCGATCGTAGACGATGAATCTGCACCGGCGAATCTGACAGCATCGCTGTGCAATTCCAATGCGATCGACCTGTTCAATCACTTCGTGATCCCGGAGCAGGCTCTGGCAGTCTTTGTCTCGACGGACGGCCTGTACACCTCCTTCCGGAGCGCCTAGGACTTCCTGGACTACCATTCCATCATTGCGAGCCATCTTGACAAGCCGAAGGCATTTGACACGATCGTGCAGCGCAATCTTGAAAAGCGCACGCACTACGGCACGCAGGACGACATCTCCTTTGCCTGCGCCTACGAGCAGGAGCGCATCATGGGCTCGACCGCTGTGCTCAAGAAGCAGGTGGAGCGCAACAAGCTGCGTGCGGAGATCCGTCACGCCGAGGCACAGGCAAAGATCCAGAAGCAGCGGCTCAAGAACACCATGCATCTGCGTGAAGATTCCTCCGCAGCGGGATAATGCTTAACAACAATAAAGTGAGGTATGACAAATCATGAAAAAAGATAATAAAGTACTGAAAATCGTACTTCTGATCGTATTTATCAATCTGTTCCTGGCGCTGTTCGGCGCACAGAGAGTTCTGACCATGCGTGGTCTGGGCAATTTCAACGGTGTAGTTGCGCAGTTCGAGGTGCTCGTCTCCACGGCACTCGTACTCACCAACCGCAAGGCCGGCTACATCACCGCCATCATCCTGAACGCCTTCAATGCGCTCTTCATCCTTGTCACACAGGTCGTGATCGGCAAGCAGCTCGGCCCGATGCCCGCTGTCATCATCGCCATTGTAACGATCGTCATCATCAGCCTGATCTACGGCTTCATGAAGCGTGAGGAAAAGAGCCATGCAGAGCTGACCGAGTCCTACAACCAGCTCATCGAGAACAACCGTATGATCCAGGAAAAGGACGAAGCACTGACCTATCTGGCATATTATGACCGTCACACCGGTCTGCCGAACCGTGCCTTCCTGATGGACAAGATCGCCGATTACATGGAGGCCAACACCCCCTTCGTGCTGATCTACATGGATGCCGACAACTTCAAGGAGATCAACAACAACTTCGTCCGCAAGGTCGGCGACGAGCTCATCAAGATCTACGCAGACCGTCTGGAGAAGTACTGCGGCGACCGCCTGACCTGCGGCATCATCGAAGGCGACCAGTTCGCCATCCTGATGGAGGGCAGATATTCCGAGGCCGACGTGCTCAACATGACCTCCCAGCTCCGCAACCTGTTCTTTGAGCCTGCAAGCGCCGGCGGCCAGCAGTTCCAGATCACCATGAGCTATGGTGTCTGCAGCTATCCGAACGACGGCCGCACACCGGATGTCCTGTTCAACGCAGCCGATACAGCGCTTTACAACGCCAAGATCAGCGGCAAGGACAGAACTGTGATCTGCAGCGCACAGACCCTCGCATAAACGATGTGTTTCTCTGCCCCTTCGGGGGCAGGGTCACCCGGTATGCTGCCATCTTCGGATGACGGCATACCGGACGATCTGAAGGAACCCGTCCCGCCCGGCACCTGCCGGGTCCAGAAAGGCAGGATGATCATGGATAAGGAATTTTATCATCTGGCTGTCCGGCTGATGGCAAATATCAGCCGTGTAGAGCCCAATCTTGTATCCGGACATGATGCCGAAATGTGCATCATTCTCACGGATCAGCAGCATGTGTATGCCGGCATCACCGGTGTGCGCATCAGCAACGGGCAGCTTATGCGTGCCTGCCCGGAATTCAATGCGATCATGTCGATGGTACCCGCCGGCGAGAGCCGTGTGGAAAAGATGATCACGGTATCGTTTGCGCATCACAATGTCAACCCGCCCTGTGAAGGCTGTCTTGATCTGCTGCTGCGGGTCAATGCAGACAACAAGGACACACTGATCTACGATGCGCCGAATCATTATCTCACAGCAGAGGCGCTGCATTCTGCGCCTTCGTTCAGCGACCGGCTGGCAGATGTTTTCTTCTTCGGCCACTCCGCCGCCGCAGAGCCTGGGACAGAAGCTGCCCCGGCGGAAGCTCCCGCAGAGGAAAGTACTTTTGCAGAGGAACCCGCTGCAGAGCCTGCTCCGGCTGTATCGTTTGAGAGCACCCCGGCGGAAGCCCCCGCAGAGGAAAATCCCTTTGCAGAGGAACCCGCTGCAGAGCCGGCTCCGGCTGTATCGTTTGAGAGCACCCCGGCGGAAGCCCCCGCAGAGGCAGGTTTCTTTGCAGAGGAGCCCGCTGCAGAGCCGGCTCCCGTGGTATCGTTTGAGAGCGCCCCGGCGGAAGCTCCCGCAGAGGCAAGTCCCTTTGCAGAGGAGCCCGCTGCAGAGCCTGCTCCGGCTGTATCGTTTGAGAGCGCACCGGCGGAAGCTCCCGCAGAGGCAAGTCCCTTTGCAGAGGAACCCGCTGCAGAGCCGGCACCCGTTGTCAGCTTTGCAGATGACAATCCGTTTGCAGCCGAGACACCCGCCGCGGAGATCCCCCCGGTCAGATCCATGCAGACGGCAGCCGGGGAATCCGCCCGAACAGAAGATGCCCTGGCATCCGTGGACAGCGGCATCCCAACGCCTGCAGCCATGAAATCCGCCGGTATCCCGGACGCCGCAGCGCTTG
>CAMNDR010000021.1 GCA_946535685.1 uncultured Clostridia bacterium
GGACTGTTTTGGAAAGAGGGGCACTTTTTTGCAAAAAAGTGCCCCTTTCTTTCGCCCTGCATTGCTTTTCCTGCCGCCTGAAGGCGGCAAATACGGACTTTATCGACAAGCTGGATCCCCCTCCTGCCGGGAGAGGGATCTTTTTATATTTTCGAAACAATTTCGGAATCATTCATGGTATTTTCATTGACAATCTGTGTATATTGTGGTATAATAGAATAGAATACATCTGTTTGAAAACAGACAGAGCGGGGGTGAGCAGGTGGCTGAAACAACTGTCGGCGGATTGCGTGCCGTTGAGCTGTATTACCGGGTGATCCGGAACATCTCGACCGGCGATCCGACCTTCTTCCAATCGTTTACCCGCCTGAACACACCCGGGCTCGGCGTGCTGCAGCCCGAGAGCTTCCGGGAGGTCGCTGAGGTCACGACCCAGTGTACCGACCTGTTCCGGCTGGAGCTGCTGCAGGCAATCGAAGCAGTGAACAAATTCACAGAGCGGGAGCTGCATTTTGAGTGGGTGACAGTTTACATGCCTGTCCGCTTTCTGCTTGAGATCCGTGCGGACAGAACCCTCCTTGATTACTGCGAAAAGTTTGAGATTCCTACCGGAAAGCTCTGCTTTACGCTGTCTGACCGCCTGCTGATGGAGCGGGACGGCATTGCCGCAGAACGCCTGCAGGCGCTCCGGGCGAGAGGATTCCACTTCATGCTGACGGATTTCGGGGCGGATAACTGCCCGCTCATGCGGCTGGCAGATTTCCCGGTGGACTATGTCATGCTCAGTCCTGAGGTCATTCAGTACATCGGCCGGGATGAACGTGCCAACGGCGCCGTCCATTCGATCATTGACTTTGCAGATGATATGGGCGCAAAGCCCATTGCTGACGGCGTTACCGACAGCCGTCAGGCGGAAACACTCTACGAATTCGGCTGTTCCTATTGTGCAGGCCCCCTCGCCGGGAGCTATATGCCGGAGAATCAGTACGGAAAATGAAGCAGAAGACCACTCTGAGGTGCTGTGCCGCCCGGCACGGAGCCTTCAGGGCTGCATAAAATAGAATGGAGAATCAGCGTGGATGAACAGATCAGAGACGTTCTGGAGCTGAGACGTACTGCCAAGGAAACCAAGCGCTACCTTGTAGTGATGCGGGTACTTGGCCTGCTGGCGATCATCCTGGCAGCCATCGTGGCGGCAGCATATGCGGTCTCGTATTTCTACGATAAGTTCGGCAGCTTTACTGTGCGTATCAACAAGTACGACATGGTGCGGCAGGGACTGACACTTTCTGAAACACCGGACTACGAAATCGCCAATGCCCGGCTCGATGCGAATACCGTGCATGATATGACGAATATCAGCGGTGAGGATCTGCCGGAAAACATCGACAGCATCAACGGCTCCCATAACGGAGAAAGCTACATCGCCTACACGTTCTACCTCATCAATTCCGGCGACGACACCGTCACCTATACCGGTGAGATGACACTTGAAAATGTGACACAGAATGTGGACGAGGCGATCCGTGTCGCCGTTTATAAAAACGGTGAACGCACCATATACGGCAAGACCAAGTCCAACGGCGGCGGCAAGGAGAGCGACTGCGACAGCGAGTTTACCTCCTCCACAGTCGTGATGACAACGGAACATGCGGATTTTGCACCGAAGGCCAAGGATAAGTACACCATTGTCATCTGGCTTGAGGGTAACGATCCGGACTGCGTGGATGCCCTCATCGGCGGCACGCTGAAGCTCGGGATGGACTTCCGCATCACGGAAGCGACATAAGGCAGCACCGCACAAAGCCCGCCTGACGGCTTGGCGGCACATCTGCTTGCATCTGCACCACCAGCTCTGTGCGGTGTTGCCATAACAAAACGTCAGGGTGAGAGCTCCGGACGTTTTATCACATACAAGATGGGAGAACATAACAGTATGAAAAAAGTGCTGAAAATCGTAGTGGATGTCCTTTCCTGGATCATCCTTGCCATTGCCCTGCTGGTCACGATTCTTGTCTTTTCTTCGGGGCGCAACAACGGCGTGGCGAATCTGTTCGGCTTTATTCCGATGTCGGTGGAATCAGATTCCATGAAGCCGACCTTCAGCCAGGGTGATCTGATCATCTGCCGTGAGGTGGATGATGTCATGCAGCTTCAGGAGAACGATGTCATCACGTTCTGGACGATCATTGAAGGCAAAAAGGTCAGAAATACCCACCGGATCGTGGCTGTCAATGATGCCGGAAGCACCCGCAGCTTCGTCACACGGGGCGACAACAACCCGCTCGATGATGAGACACCGGTCTATGGCGGTGACATCATCGGCAAATGGACCAATACACGGCTTGCCGGCCTTGGCGCTGTGATGAATTTCCTGCGGACGAAAACAGGCTTCTTCATCTGTATCCTGATCCCGATGGCGATCTTTTTCCTGATCGAGCTGTACAAGTTCATTGTCACGCTCATCGAGGTGAAGTCGTCCAAGGCACCGGAGCTCGATGAGGAAGAGATCAAGCGCCGTGCGATCGAGGAATACCTCGCTGCCCAGAAGCAGAACGGCGGTGAGGACGGCTCTGCAGAAGCGGCGCAGCCCGCTGCAGACGACACGAAGGAGGATACAGCCCCCGAAGATACATCGGGCGGCGATCCTGCATAACAGGAGAAATATATGAACGGATTCCTCAAATGGTTCTTTGCCTTCATCACGGCGATCCTGCAGGGGTTTGCAGAGATTTTCCTGGGATTCTGGCGGGGGATCAAGCAGATCTTCGACATTCCCGGCTATATCAGCCTGTTCAAGCAGTACAGCGGGGAATTTACCGTGACAGGCTGGATCCTTGCGATCCTGTCGATCATCATTGTGGCGGCGCTTTTTGTCGTGATCGGGCTTCTCATCGTGCTCGCCGTCCGGAAATACATACGCTTCCGCCATTCCATCGTCAGCAACGAGGATCTGCTCGAGGAGATCTCGCTCCTGCAGCAGAGAGTGCTCAAGCTGATGAAGGAAAAGGACGAGATCATGGCACTCAAGGTCGCATCCATCGGTGCGCCTGTTTCCGGCACGCTCTCGCTTGCGGGAGCCGGTGCAGGAGCTGAAGGCGCGCAGGAGGGCGATGCTGCCCCGACGGCAGTCGAGGACGGTGTTGTGCAGACGACTGACCAGCGCTTTTCCAAGCTCATGGAGGTCGATGCCTTCTACCGCACCTATACGCCGCCGGCATACGACAACGAGATCACCCTGGAAGGCATCGTGGAGCGCTACCGGAATTTTGCCTGCTCGAGAATGCACCTGTATTATGAGCACAAGACCATCCGCCTGTTCCTTGCGGGCATGGCCTCCACCAAGCTCATCATCCTGCAGGGTATCTCCGGTACCGGTAAGACCTCGCTCCCGTATTCAATGGGCAAGTTCCTGCAGGTGGATACGACCATTGCTTCGGTACAGCCCTCGTGGCGTGACCGGACGGAGCTTTTTGGCTATTTCAACGAATTTACCAAGAGCTTCAACGAGACGGAAGTGCTCAAGCGCATCTATGCTTCGGGCTATAACAACGATGTCAACCTGATCCTGCTCGATGAGATGAACATCGCTCGTATCGAGTACTACTTCGCAGAGATGCTCTCCATCCTCGAAATGCCGAACGCTGATGAATGGGCGCTCGACATCGTACCGAATGCCTGGAGCACCGACCCTGTGAAGCTCGTCAAGGGCAAGATCGTCATTCCGCAGAACATCTGGTACATCGGCACGGCGAACAATGACGACTCGACCTTTGCCATCTCTGATAAGGTCTATGACCGTGCGCAGCCGATCAACCTCGATGCCAAGGGCGTGGCCTTTGATGCGCCGGATACCGAGCCGCTCTGCCTTGGCTACGACCATCTGAATGCGCTCTTTGAGGAGGCGTTCAAGATGTATCCCATCTCGCAGGAGAACCTCAAGAAGATCCACCAGCTCGACCTCTGGGTCATCGAAAAGCTGCGTGTGGCGTTCGGTAACCGTATCCTCAAGCAGATGGGGCTGTTCGTGCCGGTCTATGTGGCGTGCGGCGGCGATGAGCTCGACGGCATTGATTATGTGCTGGCGACCAAGATCTTCCGCAAGTTCGAGTCCCTGAACCTTGCCATGCTCCGTGAGGAGCTCAAGGAGCTTTGCGCTTACCTGAACAAGCTCTTCGGCAAGGGCAAGATGAACGAATCCATCGCCTATCTCGAACGGCTCCAGAAGCTGTTCTGATCGAATCTGTATGGGGAGAGGTAAGCAGCATGACGGCCTCGTCCGTTCTTACCTCTCCTTATTCATTTCTATTATTCAGCAAAGGCAGGTGAGAACGATTTGAGCGACGCATATGACCAGTGGTTCGAGGAATTTGAAGAAGCGGCTGCACTGCTCGACAAGGAAGAGGTGTATGCATCGCTCAGCTCGTTCCTGCATGAGAGCCGGAATACCTTCGCACTCAACCGGAAGCTCATGCAGAAGATCATCGACGTTTCCTGGGTGGAGACGATCGAAAATGCCCTGATCCATGTAGACAACTGCCTGCGCAATCCACGCCGGACGATCGAGGATGTCGAGGAGATCGTGCCGATCGCACTTTCCCGCAAGATCACGGTCGAATCCGTCAAGCACCTGGCGCAGCATACCGACTATATCCAGAGCTATGACAAAAAGTCAGGCAAGATCACGCCCTCCAAGATCCTCAATGTCCATAAGGAAGAGAGCTGGATGACCTACGAGAACAAGTTCGTCAACACGCTCGTGGACCGGCTCTACATCTTCATCAACCGGCGCTATGAAAAGCTGGCGCAGGTCGCAAAGGATGAGCAGGCGTTCACCCTGGGCTATAATACGGTCGTGGAGGATGGCAGCGGCGGGCATTTCAAGGTCGATCTCAAGATCGAGTCCGTCACGAGCCTGGATACCTACGATGCCGGCGGAATGAGCGTCTGGCAGCGTGTGGAAAAGCTGAAGAAGGCCATTGAGGGCTACAAGGGGTCGGAGCTGTGCATGCGGCTGGGCACATCCTACATCCGCCCGCCCGTGATGCGCACCAACGCCATTATGAAAAATGTCGATCTCAAGGCCTGTCTGACACTCTGGCAGTTCATCGAGAGCTATGACAAGGTCGGCTATGAGATCAACATCGAGGACAATGCCGTGCAGCCGACCGGAACATTCGTCGAGAGCTTCTACCGGATGATCGTCCTGCAGCTTCTGCTGTTCCGCTCTCAGATGGAGGGCAGCGAGAGCCTTGCGCCGCTGAAGGCAAAGCGGAACCGGAAATTCCGTGTCGTGCAGCCGAAGTTCATCAAGCGCTTTGAGCGGGAGCTGTCCGGTGATTACGATGTGACCGTTTCCGGCGCAGCGGGCTATCTTGCTGCAGAGGGCGAGCAGCAGTTCGTCCGGAAAATGCCGGATGATGTGGCACTGGTGTTTGACCAGATCGCTGCAGCCATTCAGACTGAGACCGCCTACCAGGAGGAGCTTGAACGCAGGCGCATCGCTGACCGCATCGCCGCCGAGGAGGCGGAACGGCACCGTGCCGAGCAGGAGCGCATCGAGGCTGCCCGTCAGGCAGAGCTCAGACGCATCGAGGAGGAACGTGCCGAGGAAGCACGCCGCCTCGAGCAGATGCTGGCACAGAAGCGTGCCGAGCAGGAGGCCGCCGAGCGGGAACGCGAGCGCATGGAGCAGGAGCGCATCGCCCTGCTCGAAGCAAAGCGCCGGCGGGAGGAGGAAGAACAGAAGCGGCGTGAGGAGCAGGAGCGCATCGACGCTGAGCGCCAGCGCCTTGCAGAAGAGCAGCAGCTTGTCCGCTCTGAGCTGGGTGAGGCTGAGGGTATGGAGGAAGAGGCACTTGCCGCCCGTCCGGATACCGGGGAGCCTGTGAATGTCAGCGAGGAGGAGATCGAGGAAGCCAGAGCTTCAATGTCCGGGGAGAATGAGTTCGAGGATCCGAGAGAGATCGCTGCCCGCAACAAGCTCGAACAGCAGAAGCGTGAAAAGGAACGCCGCGAGGCTGAACGTGCCGAGCGCCTCAAAACCGAGCGCACCTATTTTGAAAACAAGCCCTTCCGGGAGATCCGGAAAGAATATACCAAAAATCCGTTTTATGCCATTCCCCGCCTGATCCGGCATCTGCTGGCGGTTCTGTTCGGGATCGTTCCGGAAAATACGGACAATCCCGATTACAAGACCATCCGTGCAAAGCGCCTTGCTGAAAAGGAACGCAAGGCCGCCATCAAGGCAGAGCGGGACAAGATGGAGGTCTACTACCGCAAGTATGCGCCGGTATTCCCGTATGATTATCTGCGGAAGATCGAGGATGCCAAATTCCGGCGCAAGCGTGCTGCAGAGCGCAGAAAGAATCCGCCGAAGCCCTACAGGCCGCCTGTCAGAACAGCAGAGGAACAGGAGGCACTCCGCAGAGAGATGCAGCGCATGTACAAGACCTACCATGTGAGCGGCTTTGAGCGCCTGAAACGGAAGATGGAGGAGTGGAGGCGACGCAGTGAAGCCGCTTGACGAGGCAGCCGAAGAAACAACGGAGCAGCGCTCCTTCCGGCGGCGTATTCCTGGCATTCTCACCGGCGTGCTGCTTGCACTGGCAGCGGCGCTGCTGGTGTATGTGACTGTCTGCATGGTGCAGCACCGGCCGGCGGTGTTCTTTGGCCGGTGTATCCTGCAGGTCGTGACGGGCAGTATGGAACCGACGCTGCATGTGGGCGACTGCATTCTGGTGCAGGAGGGCGATCCCGCCACTCTGCAGGCAGGCGACATCATCACCTATGTTTCTGAGGATCTGCAGACAAAGGATCTGCTCATCACACACCGGATCACAGAGATCACACAGGACGGTAGCTTCATCACCCGGGGAGATGCCAATCCCGTGGAGGATGCGCTCACGGTCCGGCCGGATCAGATACAGGGGAAATATATCCGGAAGCTGCATATATTCGGCTTTATGACCGGCTATGCAGGCACCCGGAAGCTGCTGCTGCTCGTGGTCATGCTGGGCGTGGTCGCCATGGCAGTCCATGAAGTGCGCAGCCTGATGAAGATCGGCAGGGAAATGCGGGAGGAATCCGAAGCGGAGATGCACGAGCGTCTCATGCGGGAGGCGATCGACAAGGAAAAGGCACGCCTTGCCGCAGCGCATTACCAGCCGGAGGAAACTGCATCGGAGAAGGAGGAACAGCCTTGACACAGGAACATATCATGAAGCGGAAAATGATCCGGGCGATCATCTTCTCCGTGATCACATCGGTGGCACTGGCCGTGTTTATCGGGCTGTATGTGGACGAATGCAACCGGGTACAGGAGACCTACCGGACGCAGTTCAATGCGAATCTGGCACACACGATTGATTCGGTGGAATCCTATCAGGATGCCGAGGGCGATCTGGAAGCAAGATACAGGCGGATCCTGAGCGATATGAGCAGCGCAGACAGCTTTGCCTTCCTGCTGAAGAATCTCACGGAGGAGCAGAAGATCGCTGTCAATGAGCTGCACACCTGCCTGCTCAAATATCCTGAGCAGATGCAGGAGCCGGAGCGCATGGAAGCGCTGCGGCAGACGCTTGTGGATCTGCATGAGAATCTGGACAAGGGCTTTGACGAAGCGAAAGCACTTGTGGATGGCATAGATAAGAAGGGACACTGAGGGAGGAAAGCATAATGGCAAACTGGAGTGAAAAGCGCAGACTGAAAAAGGAGATCAAGATCTGCCGTCTGACGATCGAGGAGATCGAGCGCAAGCGTTCCCGGTCGCAGTCAGCACTGGTGCAGGCCGTACTGCTGCAGGAAACACCGGATGAGCGTGACGTGGAATGGTTCAACAAGTACACCGGTGAGATCACTGCCTGCAGAAATCATATGATCGAGCTGCAGAAGCAGCTTGATGCCCTTGGCTGAGCCCGCTCCTCCTTGACGGGTTCGCACTGACAGAAGGCACCTCGCAGGAAAAACGTCCCGGAGAAAAGAGGCTGCGGCGAAGATCCTGCGAAGGCAACACTACCTTCTCTACGCAGGAGAGACTATGGAGGTACCACATGCTATTTGAGGAACTTGACAAAATCAAACGGGATGCGGTCATGATGACCATTGTACTGATGTTTATCGGCTTGCTGCTGCTTCTGATACCGGAGGTCTATATCCTGTTCCTGGAAGGTACGCTGGGTTTTGTGCTGCTCGTGACAGCGGCGCTGGCGGTGCTGCGCTTCATCAGCGGCACAAAAGTCCTGATGCATTATATCGAGCTTGTACTCGGACTGGCACTTGGCGTGCTGGGGATCATGATCATGCTGTATGAGGGACTGTTCCTGTGGATCCTCTCGTGGCTGGTCGGAATCTACCCCATTATCAGCGGTATTCACAGTATCGTCCATGCACTTGCGTTTTCCAGACGTTCCGGCAAAAGCGGCTGGTGGGTACTGGTAGTGCTGGCGGTGCCGCTGATCGTGTTCGGAGGCTTTGTGCTCTGGCATCCGTGGCTGACCTCTACGCAAACTATGCTGCAGATCGTGGGCGGTGTTATGCTGTATTCTGCAATGGTAAGCGGCCTGAAGCTGATCTGGCTGTGGCCGGTGAAGAAGTGAGGTAGCTATGGGACAGAATCAAAAAGAGACGAAGAAACAGCGGCTGTCAAACCGCCGCTCTGCAGAAATTTTGGCCGTTTTTACCAAGCATAATTTCTATTCCGGCGGCTTTTCTCCTGAGGAGCTGCGTACAACGCTGGAGGATCTGGGGCCGACCTATGTCAAGATCGGACAGATCATGTCGAGCCGCACGGATATCCTGCCGGAGAGCTACTGCAAGGAGCTCGAAAAGCTCCGTAGCAATGTCAAGCCTATTGAAGCGGCAGCAGCCCGTGCCGCCATCGAGGAGGAGGCCGGCCGGGAGATCGAGGACAT
>CAMNDR010000022.1 GCA_946535685.1 uncultured Clostridia bacterium
CCTTGAGCACCGGCAGCAGCAGGCTCAGGTGCGCATCCGCGGCCATGCAGCGCTTCATCCCGGCCATCACCGCTTCAAGCAGCAGGCCAAGCAGCGAATAGCGCTCGTCAAACCGGGCCGCCTTTGCACGGCGGCGGATCTCAGAGTCCTCCTCCCCTTCGAGGATCGAGGCGATCTGGTAATCGCTCCGGTACTTGTTATACAGATCATAATACGCCGAAAAATGCGCAGCGATCTCAGGATCCTGGAGATACTGCCCGATCAGCTTGACATCCACCGGAATGCCGTGCATCTCGTACAGATACAGCATCTGACTCAGATCATCCCAGCCGCGGGCAGTCACGAACCGCTTGCCGTCCACCGTGAGCTTGACCCTGTAGAACCGGTTGGTGTAGTTCTCATCATTTCCCAGATACGTCATGATCGCCGCATGGATGCCCGTCTCATAGGCATATTCCTTCCATGCTGCAAAATCCGGCTCCACGTCGATGCGCTTGAGTCTGTCCCAGGTCGCAATGTCAAACTCCCGCACCGCATTGTTATATTCCGGCGGATTGCCCGCTGTCACCACGACCCATCCCGGCGGGACGGTGTGGCGGCCAAAGACCTTGTACTGCAGAAACTGCAGCATGATGGGCGTGAGTGTCTCCGAAACGCAGTTGATCTCATCGAGGAACAGCAGTCCTGTGCGGATGCCCGTGCGCTCCTGCAGCTCATAGATCGAAGCGATGATCTCGCTCATGGTGTATTCGGAGATATCATACGGCTTCCCGTCATATTCCACATGCTTTATGACCGGCAGGCCAAGCGCACTCTGGCGGGTATGATGCGTCATGGAATAGGACAGCAGACCAATGTGAAGCTCCGAAGCGATCTGCTCCATGACGGCGGTCTTTCCGATGCCGGGCGGCCCCATCAGGAAAACCGGCCGCTGCTTGTGCGGAGGGATGAGATAGCGCCCGAGCGAATCCTGCGTCAGATAAGCTCTGACAGTGTTCTTGATCTGTTCCTTTGCTTCCTGTATATTCATGAAAACCTCCGGCGGCTGTCATCAGCCCAGTTCATCGAGCATCGCCGCAATGTCGCTGCGGTCGTGGCGGCGGGCAAGACTGCGCAGTGCAAGGCGGTTTTCGGGCGAACCGATCTGCGGATCCCGCATGATCTCGGCCACATCCCCGACCTCCATTTTCAGCATGGCATACACGGCCTTGCCGTACTGCAGCAATATGATCTGCTTGCTCTCCTCGGTCTTGTGTTCGAGAAAGACGCTGAGCACCTGCTCGATCGGTGTTGCCGCCGTGACCTTTCTGGCACGCTCCAGCTCCAGCTCCCGCTGGAGCTGCGCATTCCGGCGCTCCAGCTCCTCGATCACCTGCTTGTGCTCCATCTCTGCCGCAAGGCGTTCCTTCTCCGCATTCGCGGCTGCCAGCTCCTTGTTGAGCTCCACCAGCTCCTTCTGGCGCTGGAGTTCAGCATTCAGTCTCTCGTTTTCTGCCAGAAGCCGCTTGTTTTCCGCCTGCAGCGCATCCAGCTCCTTCCGCAGTGCTGCATCCGCCGCTGGCGCAGGCTCTGCCGGCTTCGGCAAAGGCTCTGGTTTGGGTGCAGGCTCTGCCGGCGTTGGTGCAGGCTCCGCCTTGGGTGCGGGCTCTGCAGGCTTGGGTGCGGGCTTGAAGATCTTATTCATGAAGGAGGATGCTGATGCCGAGGCACTGCGCACTGCCGAAGCTGCCCCTGAGACCGGAGACGGCTGCACGGCGGGTGCTGTCTTTTTCTCCTGCATCTCTCTGATCGCCTCTGCAATGCGTCCCGCAGCTTTCTGCATTTCCTGCCCGGCGCTCTCTGCCTCCTGCTTGCAGCGCTCAAATTCGTCCATTTCGCTTCGCAGCGCATCTTTCCGGCGTTTTTCTGCCTGCGCTCTGATCTCCTCCACCGTCTCCTTGCTGTACTGCACATGTGATGTCGTGCCCTGAGAAGTCCTGCGGTCATCGTCCCAGATGCCGTCAAACTGCTCGCCGTCATTGAAGAGCATTTTTCCCTGGCCGCTTCTTCTGCCGCCGGCAAAGCCGCCCACATAGACGGAGCCGTCCGAGAACAGATATACGCCCTGCCCCTCCTTCTTGTCCTCTTTCCATTCGCCGTCATAGCTGTTGCCGTTGCTGTAGGTCTCATAGCCATAGCCGTCATAAAGCCCTGCCCGGAACCGTCCCTCGTACTGACCGCCGTTCTGGAAGCGATAGATGCCGTAGCCGCATCTGGCATTGTCCTCATACATTCCCTCATAGCTCTGGCCGTTCGGGAAGGAGGACTGCCCATAGCCCCAGCGCTTGTCGTCCCGGTACTGCCCCCTGTAGCTCTCGCCGTTGTCAAAGGTGAAGACCGCATAGCCGCAGCGCTTGTCATCCTCCCAGAAGCCCTCATAGCAGGAGCCGTCCTTGTAGGTCTCTTTTCCATAGCCATGGTAGAGCCCGTCCTTGAATTCTCCCTCATAGCGGGCGCCGCCAGGAAAGTAAAAAACGCCGACGCCGTTGTGCTTGCCGCCGCTGAACATTCCCTCGTAGCGCTTGCCGTCCGGGAAGGTATGCACGCCGTAGCCGCAGCGGACATCGTCCCGGTACTCACCGTCATAGCATTCGCCGTCCGGGAAGGTATAGACACCGTGTCCGTGCTTGATGCCGTTCTTCCAGCCGCCGGAATAGGTGTGGCCGTTAAAATAATGCATCACGCCCTCGCCGTGGGGCTGTCCGGCATCATTGATCTCGCCCTCGTAGTTGTTTCCGTTCGTAAAATTCAGTGTGGTTTTTTCTGCCATTGCTTTACTCTCCTATTATACTCCGCGCTCCGTCCGTACCTGCCTTTGCGATGCAGCCTGCAGAATGCACTTTGGACATTCTGCCAAAGAGGCAGGTATATCGCCGTAATCGCTTTGTTTGCATCAAAGTAGTTTTTCCACAGCCTCCACGATATCCTGCCTGCCGTAGCGCCGTGCCAGATTCATGAGCATCTGCTTGTTCTCCGCCGAGCCGATCCGCATTCCCCGCATGACCTCCGCCGTCACAGAGACATCAAGCTGCAGCAGCGGCCGTACCGTCTGCCGGAAGTGCTGGATGATAAATGTCTCGCTCGCCGGATCCTTGGTCTGCACATAATAAAGCAGATGCTCCTCCGGTGTCTGCGGGTTCGTGACCTTCGGCAGCGGTGCCGGTGCCGGACTTGGTGCCGGTGCCGGATTTGGTGCCGGTGCCGGATTTGGTGCAGGTGCAGGATTCGGTGCCGGTGCAGGATTCGGTGCAGGTGCAGGATTCGGTGCAGGTGCAGGATTCGGTGCAGGTGCAGAATTCGGCGCAGGTGCAGGATTCGGCGCAGATGCTCTCCCGTGTGCTGTTTTCTGGGCGCTGATGCGCTCCTGCAGCGCTCCGATCTCCTCCGCCTGGCGGTGTCTGGCATCGTTCAGCAGCATCTCCCATGCCTGCGGTGTCTGCCGGAGATCTACGATCTCCGCCTTTTCCGGGGTGGTATCATCCGCATTGCTGCCGCTCGCCGTATTGTCCGAGATCGTGACGATGGTGTTGAGAGCCGGACATTCATGGATCCCGGTATTGCGCACCGTCACAGGGACAAAGAGCTTTTCGAGCACCGGACAGTTGTCGATCCGGAAAGTCTCGCAGCCGCTCTCAGGAATGATGAGCTCCCGGATCCGGTAGCCCTGCATCTTTGCCGCATCTCCGGGATATTCGCTGATGCACGGATGGCTTCCGAGCAGCTCCGGCAGCCGGATGCGTTCGAGCGCCGGCACATAGCGGGGCGCTTCAAAGCCATAGCCGCCGGTCTGTTCGATCACCGTCCCCGGCGCATAGATGAGATCCGTCAGCCGGCCGCAGAGCCAAAGAAATGCGTTAAAATCGCTATCTGCCCCGAGCATGCGGAGATTTTTGATGCGGATCTCCCGCACAGTATCCGGCAGCAGCACGCCTGTAAGCGAGAGAATGTTGAACAGCGCCTTGTCCTCGATCGCCGTGACCTCCGGCGGGATCTCGATATCCGTCACATCCGCCTGCGGACAGAAATCCACCAGCACGCCGTCCCGGATGCAGAACATCTCGTCATAGGGGATGGGTTCCGGCACAGCGCCGGGGTGTGTCTCCGGCCGGATGTGCAGCGGGAACGCCTCCGGATCCGCCAGCGTCCGGTCAGAGAGCGCTGCAGACTGCAATCCATTGCATCCGGAAAACGCCCATTTTCCGACCTCGGCCAGGCTGTCCGGCAGATGCACCTGTGTCAGGCCGCACCCGCAGAATGCCGCCGCCGCAATGCGCCGCAGCCCCTTCGGGAACGAAACATCCTGCAGCGCCGTGCAGCCCTCAAACGCACCGATCGGCACGATCCGCAGGCTCTCCGGGAGTGATACGCACTGCAGCGCCGTGCAGCCGCAGAAGGCATTCCTGCCAAGCCGCCGCAGCCCCGCCGGGAGCGATACGCTCTGCAGCGCCGTGCAGTCCATAAATGCGCCGTCCCCGATCTCTGTCAGGCTCTCCGGCAGTGTCAGCGTCCGCAGCGCCGTGTTCCCGGCAAATGCCTCGTCCGCAATGCGCTTGACGCCCGCCGGCACGGTCATTTCCGTCACGCCCTCCGGGAAGAAGCAGCCGTACAGCACACCATCCCGGAGCAGGAAACGCTCCGCCGGCGGCGCATTCGTGATAACAAACGGCTGTTTCCCATCAATACATGCATTTTCATGGATGCAGGTGCCTTCCGAAATGGTAAGCGTTTCGAGCGCCGTACAGCCCCGGAATGCTCCCGCTGCAACAGAAGCCGTGCCCTCGCCGAGCTTCACCTCCCGCAGCGCCGTGCAGTCCCGGAATGCCTGTTCTCCGAGCCGGTATACGCTGTTTTCCGGGATCGTCACACTCGTGGGCGCTGCACTTCCCGCAACACCGTGCCATGCGATCTGCCGGATGCCCTCCGGAACAGTCATCGCCGTCTCACCTGGCGCAAAGAGATAGCCCATGAGCACGCCATTGCGCACGACCGCCCGCTCCGCAGCAGACAGCGCAGGCTGTTTTTCCCAGATCTGCTCGACATGATTGCACCCGTTGAAGGCATCCGGATGCACCGCCGTGCCCTCTGTCAGATAGATGCGTTCGAGCGACCTGCAGCCCCAGAAGGCAAAGGCATCCACAAACACGGTCTCCCGTGACAAATGCACCTCCCGCACGCTGCTTCGCTGCAGGAAGAAAGGATCGAGCCGCACAAGGCTCCCTGCCGGGATCGTGAGCTTTTCGAGCGTCCGTTCAGGATCAAGCTCACACGCCACTCCGACAATGCCCTCCGGCAGCGTCAGCTCCTTCGTGCCGGGCGCCGGATGATAGGCCGCAAGAATGCCGTTCCGTATCTCAAACTTCTCCATCTGTATCTCCTTCCACATCGCCGCTCTCGCCGTTGTTCAGTGCATTGCAGAGCAGCGGTACCGCATCGTCATCCCCCCGGAGCAGCCTTGCAGCGGCCTCCTGCAGCAGCCGGATCATGGCATCACGGCTCTCCTCCGGCGCATCCTCCGCAAAGGCAAGCAGCATCTGTTCAAGCGCCGCCTCCGCCGCATAGTGCCGCACCTCGGCGATCCGGAGCCGGTTCTGCAGATCAGCAGCCTGCTCCTCAAGCACCCTGCGCTCCCGCTGGAGACGCAGCTCGGCCTCCATGCGAGCCTTTTCCGCATCTGCTGCTACGATCTGCCGCCGCAGTGTCTCCGTCTCCTCACGATGGGCGATGTCGGCTTCATACTGCTCCTTCTCACGCAGCAAGTTCTGCTGCTGCGCCTCCAGGCTGCCGATCGTTTCCTGCAGTGTCTCTATTTCCGCCAGATACCGCTGCTCCAGCTCCGACCCGGCAGCCGGATGCGCTGTATCTTCCGGCATCACCGTCGGCTCTGCAGCCGGCTCCGGTACGCGCGCCGGCTGCGGAGCTTCCTCAACGGCAGTCTCCGTCTTTTTCGGCTTCGCTGACCGGAACTTCTGCACCAGCAGGAAATGCGGGCAGCCCTCAAAGGCAGAGTTGAAATACGTTACCTTCTCCGATGCATAATAGATCTTGCCGAGCTGCTCACAGCCACGGAAGCAGGCACAGTGTCCCTCCGTGCCGAACCGGCTCATATGCCTTGGCAGATAGACCGTCTGCAGCGCTTTGCATCCCTCGAAGCAATGGCCGTCCAGATCCCGCAGGCTGTCAGGGAGCCAGACCTCTGTCAGCCCTGTCCCGGCAAATTCCCAGCCGACCAGCTCACGCAGTGTCTCAGGGAAGATCACGCTGGTGATGTTCGCCATGTCCTTGAAGCATGCCGTGGAAATGCACTGCACGCCCTCCGGGATCTCCACCTCTGTCAGGCTTTCATCTCCCTTATAGCGCAGCAGTACGCCGTTCCCGACCTCAAACAGATCGTCCGAGAAGGTCATCCCGCCATAATCCCGCCGTTCCGAAAACGGCCTGCGTTCAAGTATTTCCGGCACATGTCCCGCATCAAAGCAGCCGTCCTCCCAGGCAAGCTGGGCGCTGCCGCAGAAAATATGCCGCAGCTTCGGGCAATTCCGGAACACCTCTCCGTGCAGCGCCGTCATCTCTGACGGCAGTACAACTGCCTCCAGCGCTGCGCAGTTCTCAAACACATGCCCTTCGAGCCGTTTCAGGCTCTCCGGCAGCCGGATCTCCCGGATGCCCGTGCCGGAAAGCGTCCATCCGTCGAGTTTTTCCAGCCCCGGCGGCAAAATCAGCTCCGTGATCTCCGCTCTGTCCTTCAGCAGCTCCGGAGCGATCCTGCAGATGCCATAGGGCAGCGTCAGTGTTCCATCCTGCACCGCCGCATCCCCGACTGTCTCCAGAACGCCGTCCGTGACGGTGAAGCCCTCCGGGATGACGGGCTCGCCGTTCTCCGCACACGGTACGATCCACGGCTTCTGCGCCCCTGCAAAAGCGGTTTTGCTGATGAGCTTTTCCCCGCCCGCACAGAGCACAGCCTCGAGCTTCGGGCAGTTGGCAAAGGCCTCGTCCCCGACCTCGCTGAGCGATGCCGGGAGCAATACCCTCCGCAGCTCGCTGCAGCCGTCAAACACATGGCCTTCCAGCGTTTTCAGCCCCTCCGGCAGCCGAATCTCCCGGATGCCCGTGCCGGCAAATTCCCAGCCGGTCAGCGCCTCGATGCTCTCCGGCAGGATCAGCTCCGTCACCCGCTGCTCCCCCTTGAGGAGCTTCTCGCTGCAACGCCGGATGCCCTCAGGCAGCGTTACGCGGATCTCCTCGCCCGCAGGGAGCGTGATCTCCGACAGTACATCATTCCTGATCGTGAAGCTGTCCTGTCCCGCATCGGCAGGATCGGGCTTTTTCCCGACCTCAGCGCCCGCATAGAGCCGCCGGATCGGCTCGCCGTCCTTGTCCGTGAGATAGACCGAGACCTGCGGACAGCCCTTGAAGACCTCCTCCGGCACAAATTCCAGCCCATCCGCTGCAAGGAGCACCTCCTCGAGCACCGGGCAGTTCTCGAAGCAATTCCCGCTCAGCTCCGTGAGCGTGGACGGGAGCCGCACAGAACGCAGCGAACGGCAGTTGGCAGCCGCATGCTCCGTAACTGCCTTTGTTCCCTCCGGGATCTCGAGCTTCTTGATGCCGGAGCCGGACAGGCACCACCCGCCCAGCGATTCGAGCGTTGAAGGCAGAATGAGCCTGGTCAGCTTCTTCTGCTCAAAAAAGCAGCGCTCACCGAATGCCTTCACACCCTCCTCGACCGTGATCTTGACGTTGCCCGGCATGGTGAACTCATAGGATTCCATGATACCGTTTTCAATGACTGCCTTTCCCATGCTTCTAACTCCTTTTATGTGATACTGCCTGACTGCGGTTCCTCCAGGATCTCCGCCCGTTCGAGCACCAGACTGATCGCCCAGGGCGGAACATCGTAGGAATTGCACTCGTCATCCAGAAAGACGAATGCCGTTTTATACGCCGGCGGCACCGACGGAAATCTGCCGAAGCCGTCCGTGAAATAGATCATGCCTTTCAGAT
Organism: uncultured Clostridia bacterium; assembly: GCA_946535685.1. GTDB lineage: Bacteria > Bacillota > Clostridia > Oscillospirales > Ruminococcaceae > UBA3855. The sequence continues at coordinate 8,044 of CAMNDR010000022.1, forward strand.
TGTGAAACTCCCTGCGCCGGATCAGCTCATCCACATAGCGGAACACCGGACGGAAATCCGTTCCGCCCAGTCCCCGCAGCTTCATCGTTTTCAGGTAGGCATCAAATTCCTCCTGCGAGGTGATCTTCGCATCCTCCTGCACCTGCGCATCGCACTGCACGATGTGGATGTTGAACTTCGAGAAGAAGCTCTCCTGCTGTTTCAGGATGTTATAGGTCTTCTGCACGAACCGCTGCACAGTCTCCCCCGCCACAGAGCCGGAGGTGTCGATCGCTATGACGAACTCCCGCACCCGCTTCATTTCCTTGTATTCAAGCGGCTCGATCAGCGGCATATTGCCGTACAGCTCCATGCCATAGCTGTAGAAATTGTAGTCGAACGTGTCATCATCAATGTGCATCAGCTCGCCGTACACAGCAAACCTGCGCAGAAAATCAGCATAATCGCAGCGTTCCCGGTGCAGCGCCCTGAGATTCTGCAGCATATTGCCCGCCTTGTCGCCCCTGGATTTGGAGAAAGTCTCAAGATCGACCTGGATCTGGCGTGAAATACGGTTCCATGCACTTCTGGCCTCCTGCTCGCTCATCGCGCCGCCGCCCGGTTCCTCCTCCGAACCGTCACCAGAGCCGCCGCCAAAGCCGCCGCCCTGCCCGTCCGGATCCTCTGCACCGCCGCCCCTGCCG
>CAMNDR010000023.1 GCA_946535685.1 uncultured Clostridia bacterium
GTGCCGCACTGCAGGGCGGTGTGCTCGGCGGCGACGTCAAGGAAGGCCTGATGCTCCTCGATGTAACACCGCTGTCCCTCGGTATCGAGACTGCAGGCGGCGTATGCACCAAGATGATCCCGAGAAATACCACCATCCCGACCAAGAAGTCCGAGATATTCTCCACCTATGCCGACAATCAGCCGGCTGTTGATATCAACGTACTGCAGGGTGAGCGTGAGTTTGCCCGTGACAACAAGCAGATCGGTACCTTCCGTCTGGACGGCATCGCTCCGGCCATGAGAGGCGTTCCGAGAATCGAGGTTACCTTCGATATCGACCGCAACGGTATCGTACACGTATCCGCTAAGGATCTCGGCACCGGCAAGGAGCAGCAGATCACCATCACCGCTTCCACCAACATGTCCAAGGAGGACATCGAGAAGGCTGTCAAGGAGGCCGAGGCTTACGCTGAGGAAGACAAGAAGCGCCGTGAGGAAGTGGAGACCAAGAACCAGGCTGAGAATATGGTGCTCCAGAGCGAGAACACGCTCAAGGAACTGGGCGACAAGGTCTCTGCAGACGATCAGGCTGCTGTCCGCAGCAAGGCTTCCGAGCTGCAGAATGCGATCGACGCAAACGATACCGCAGCCATGAAGACCAAGATGGACGAGCTGCAGAAGGTGCTCATGGATGTCGGCTCCAAGATCTATGCACAGCCGGGTGCAGGTCAGCCGGGCGTGGATCCGAACGGTGCTGCTGATTTCAGCGAGCAGCCGAATGCAGGCGGCAGCGATGACGATGTGATCGACACTGATTTCACTGAGGCATAATCATAAAATAATTAAAAAAACAGCTATATATCGGGGCAGAGTATCTCTGCCCCCATGGCTGTATCTATCGGCATTATCTGAAAATAATGCTGAAACCAGAAGAGATGCGGGCTTCCCGCATTTGGAAAGGAATTCGTATGGCTGATAAGCGTGATTATTATGAAGTGCTGGGTTTGCAGCGTGGTGCCAGCGAGGATGAGATCAAGAAAGCATACCGTAAAATGGCACGGGAAAACCACCCCGACCTTCATCCGGACAAGGTGGAAGAATGCGAAGAAAAGATGAAGGAGATCAATGAGGCCTACAGTGTCCTGTCCGATCCGGAGAAGCGCCAGCGCTACGATCAGTTCGGCCATGAGGGCATGGAAGAAGGCTTCAGCGGCTTTGGCGGAGGATTCCCCGGCGGCTACAGCGCCGACATGGGCGATATCTTCGACAGCCTGTTCAGCGGCATTTTCGGCGGCGGCATGGGCGGCGCCACAAGAGCCAACACAGCCAATGCACCCCGGAAGGGCCGTGACATCAACTACAGCGTCAACATCAGCTTCATGGAAGCCTGTCAGGGCAAGGCACAGGAGCTGAGCATTTCCCATCAGGAGCGCTGCTCGTCCTGTAACGGCACAGGCGCAGAGCCCGGAACGCAGCCCGAGGTATGTCCGGACTGCCGCGGCAGAGGCTCTGTCAAGTCCGTACAGCAGACACCCATCGGAGCGATCTCCTCGACCAAGCCGTGTCCGCACTGCGGCGGCAAGGGCAGCGTCATCAAGAGCCCCTGCCAGAAGTGCCACGGCCAGGGACGCATCAAGGTGCAGAAGCGTGTCAATATCAACATTCCGGCCGGCATCAACGAAGGCCAGATCCTGCGTGTACCGGGCGAGGGCGACAGCGGCATCAACGGCGGACCTGCAGGCAATCTGAATGTGAGCGTGAGCATCCGGCCGCATCCGGTGTTCAACCGTGACGGCTTCGATGTGCATTGCGAGATCCCGATCACCTATGCCCAGGCGGTCATGGGCGGCGAGATCGAAGTGCCGACCATCGACGGCCCTGCCAAGATCAACATTCCCGAAGGCACCCAGAACGGCGCCAAGCACCGTCTGAAGGGCAAGGGCATCAAGTATCTGCAGCAGGATCGCCGCGGCGATGAGATCGTCCAGCTCTACATCGAGGTACCCCGCAGCCTCTCCAAGAAGCAGAAGGATCTGCTCCAGGAATTCGAGGCATCCCTCACCGAGAAGAATTACCAGAAGCGGACCGGGTTCTTTGATAAGATCAAGGATCTGTTTAAATAAGATCATCAGAAGCAGGTGCAAAAGCGCCTGCTTCTTTTTTCCGAATAGGGCTTGCTATTTTCCGCAGGATGTGTTATAATAAAAAAGAGCGTGCTTTGTGCTCTCTCATTGTTGCGTTTGAGATACTCATTATAGTGGAGGAAAGGACGGCAGATATGTTATATACAGAAGATCATATCGGAAAAATCATGATCTCCGACAACTACCTCCGTCAGCTCACAGAGCAGACGGTGATGCAGTGCTTCGGAGTGGCTGGCTTTGCAGAGACAAAGCTGACAGATAAGCTCTTCTCCGGGCGTTTCAGCCCTGTGGAGATCCATGCAGACGGCAACCAGCTCGATATTTCGCTCCATGTCAAGGTGATGTACGGCGTGAATATGCCGGCGGTCATTCATGCGCTCATGCATAAGGTGGAATTCACCGTGCAGGAAGCCGTCAGGATCCCGGTATCCCGTGTGCGGGTGTATGTGGACGAAGTTGTGGAGCCGTAAGCAGGAGGTAGCAGTAACAGATGAACGGTAAGCTTTTAAAGGCAGCGATCTGCAGCGCTGCCGTGACCATTGAACAACAGAAGAAATCCATCGACGAGCTGAATGTCTACCCTGTTCCGGACGGCGATACGGGCACGAATATGTCCATGACCATGAGCGCCGCCAGACGGGAGCTGAGCGTGATGCCCGATACCGTAACTGTCGCAGAGGTCGCCGAAAAGGCAGCTTCTTCCATGCTGCGCGGCGCAAGAGGCAACTCCGGCGTCATCCTCTCGCTGCTGTTCCGGGGCTTTGCAAAGGGTCTTGCCGGACTGGAGAGCGCAGAGGGCAGAGACATCGCCAATGCTGTGGAGAACGGCGTACAGGCTGCCTATAAGGCTGTGATGAAGCCCACTGAGGGCACCATCCTGACCGTTGCCCGCATGGGTGCGCAGCAGGCACAGAGAACCGCCCGTGAGACTGCCGACCCGATCGCCGTATTTGATGCGCTCGTGAAGGCTGCCGGGGAAGCGCTCGAAAAGACGCCCGAACAGCTCCCGATCCTCAAGAAAGCCGGCGTTGTGGATGCCGGCGGCAAGGGTCTGGTCACGATCTGGGGCGCTATGCAGAAGGTCTTCCACGGCGAAGCACCCGCTGTCCCGGCAGAGACCGAGGCATCGGCAAAGCATCATGAGCCTGTCGCCATCGGCAGAGTCGATCTCGAAGAGGAGATCACCTATACCTATTGCACAGAATTCATCCTGGAGAAGAAAAAGGACTGCCCGGATGCCTTCAAGCTCCGTGCCTATCTCGAAACCATCGGCGACTGCGTGGTCGTGGTCGAGGATGACGAGATCATCAAGGTGCATGTCCATACCGACAACCCCGGCCTTGCGCTGCAGAAGGGACTGGAATTCGGCCAGTTCATCAACGAGCCCAAGCCGAAGGTGGAGAATATGCGCATCCAGCATGCCGGCAGAGTGCGGGAAGCACAGAATGCGGCGCAGGATGATACCTATGTCCGTGCTGAGCCGGAGAAGCAGTTCGGCTTCGTGGCAGTTGCCGCCGGCAAGGGACTTGAGGAGATGTTCAAGGAGCTGGGCGCAGACTGCGTTGTCTGCGGCGGCCAGACCATGAATCCGTCCACAGATGACATTCTGAAAGCGATCCATGCAACGCCTGCAAAGAATGTCTTTGTGCTCCCGAACAACAAGAATATCATCATGGCGGCAGAGCAGGCCGTGAGCCTTGCCGACCGCAATGTCTTTGTGCTCCAGACACGCACCATCCCGCAGGGCATCTCTGCGATGCTGGCGTTTGATGATTCGCTCGATTCCGAGGGGAACCGCATCGCCATGACCAGGGCGTTCGAGAAGGTCTCCACGGGTCTGGTGACCTTTGCGGCACGGGATTCCGAGCTGAGCGGTCACCCGATCAAAAAGGGCGAAGTGCTGGCACTCGAAAACGGCAAGCTCGCCTTCACCGACAAGGAGCTCAACCACGCAGCCTATAAGCTGACCAAGAAGATGGTCAGCGGCGAGACCGGCTTCATCACCGTGACCTACGGCGAGGATGTCGAGGAGGAGGCCGCTGAGGAGCTCACAGAACGCATCCGGAACAAGTTCGGTGACCGCATCGAGGTCATGTGCGTAAACGGCGGCCAGCCGGTGTATTACTATATGATCGCAGTGGAGTGATGGGACGCTGCCCCGGCCGCTTTTTGAAAAAGCGGAAGAAAACAGGTGCCTTCGGCGTTTATGCCGGGGGCATTCTTTATCAGGAGAGGTGCTATGGATTTTCATATCTGGAAAGGCGTGCTGAAAAAATACACGGGCGGTGACCTCACCGTCATCATCCCGGAGGGCGTGACCGCCATCGAAAAAAATGTCTTTATGAACTCCGGCATTGAAAAGGTCGTCATGCCGCACGGCCTGAAAAGCATCGGGGAAGATGCCTTCGGTATGTGCAGCTATCTGCGGGAGGTCGTGCTCCCGGATACGCTCGAATCCATCGGAGACGGCGCATTTGGGGTGTGCTCCAGCCTGGAGGAGATCACACTTCCCGACAGTCTGCGGGAGATCGGCGCACGGGCATTCGGCATGACACCGCTGAAAACCGTGACCATCCCGGAGGGCGTGACGGAGCTTGGACAGGAGACATTCGCCAATTGCGACAGCCTGACCGCCGTGCGGCTTCCTGCCAGCCTGAAAACCATCGGACAGGCAGCGTTCTATAACGATGCTGCACTGGCGGAGGTGAACTTTCCGGCGGGACTGACGGCGGTCAAGCGGAACGCATTTTCCGGCTGCATGGCACTGACGGAGCTGACCATCCCGGAGAGCGTGAACGAGATCGGCTGGAATGCGTTCTATGGAACGGCATGGTTTAAGGCTTTACACGAGAAGACGACGCTTGTCATCATCAACGGCATCCTGCATGATGCATCAAAATGCACCGGTGATGTGACCATTCCGGACGGTGTGCGGGCAGTCGGTGAGGCTGCTTTTTTACGCAACAGAAGTTTGACCTCCGTCAAGCTGCCGGAGAGCGTGACTGTGATCGCACGGGAGGCCTTCCTCGAATGCATGTCGCTGACGGCTGTGAATATCCCGGAGAGCGTGACACGGATCGAAGCAAGTACCTTTCATGATTGCAGAAAACTGACAGAAATACACATCCCGGAGGGAGTGACGGCCATCGGGGAGATGGCATTTGCCGAATGCGAGGCGCTTTCCGGCGTAAACATCCCGGCGGGTGTGACGGAGATCGGGAGAGCGGCGTTCTATGGCACGGCGTGGGCGAAGGCGCAATACGAGAAGAGCCCGTTCGTGATCGTGAACGGCATGCTGATCGACGCACGGAACTGCACGGGAGAAGTCACAGTCCCGGACGGCGTCACAAAGATCGCCGGGGGTGCGTTCAGCGGCAGCAAGGTGACCGGAATCAGCATTCCGGCCTGCGTGACGGAGATCGACAAGTGGGCGATCATCAACTGCAAGAATCTGAAACGCATCCACTGGGCGGGGAAATGCCTTGCCGAGAACTGGCAGGAGCTGAAACCTCGGCGCAGGGCGGTCGATAATCTGCTCGGCACAGCGCTCCTGATGGTCGTCAGCAAGGACTTTTCCGTCACGCTCGATAACGGCATCAAGTTCCCGTTCATCGTCGGGATCTACCGGGAGACGGGCGATGCAGTAGCACTCGCCTACCTGAAAAAACAAGCGGCAGCGCTGCTGAAGCAGTGCATCACCGCAGGCGATGCAGACACCATCGGCTATGTTCTCACCATCCCCGGTGTCATCACCAAGCGCAACATCGACAGAGCGCTCGACCTTGCCGTGACGCAGAAACAGCACGAGATCTATACCATGCTGGTGCGCTATAAGTCCGAGACCCTCGGCTTCAAGGACGTTTCCGATCAGTTTAAGCTATGACGCAGGTGCAGGAGGCTCAGCCTCCTGCCGAGGGGAGGCAAGGAGGGGGCGAGAAGCCCCCTCCTGAGTCGGCGTAAGCCGACAAAAAAGCCCTGAAGGAGCAACACATGACAAGACTTTTCCTATCCATCCAGAAGCTCAAAGGCGTCGGTGCAAAGCGTGCTGCCGTCTATGCAAAGGTCGGCATCACAACGCCGTATGAGCTGCTGTATTATCTGCCGCGGGATTACCGGGATTACCGGGAGCCTGTGCCGGTCGCTGAGACGCTGCCGGATCAGCAGGCAGTCATCCGGGTGACGATCACGGCGAAAAAGCGCCCGATCTATGCACGGGGCGGCCTGCAGATCTTTGCACTCGAAGCTGTGGACGATGAGGGCACGCCCATCGGCATCCGCATTTTCAACAATGTCTACAGCTACCAGGCACTGCAGGTCGGCAAGACCTACACCATGTACGGCAAGATCACAGGCGGTGCCCAGAAGGAGATCCATGCTCCGCTCGTACACCGGGAGGAGGACAATCCCCTCGAAGCCGTCTATCCACAGACGACGGGTCTGACAAGCGCAATGGTGCGCACGAATATCCGGGAAGCGCTGCAGATGATGGACGAGCAGCCCTTTGAGACGCTCCCGCAGGAGATGCGGGAACGCTATTGTCTGGAACCGCTGCCCAAGGCGATGCACGGCATCCATACGCCCGAAACGATGGAGGAAGCCGGATCCGCCCGGCACCGGCTGGCATTTGAGGAAATGCTGCGCCTGCAGCTCGGACTCCGTCTGCTGCGGCAGAGATCCCAGCGGGTGACGGACTATCCGATCGACCCGGAGATCAGCCTGCAGCCGTATTTCGACTCACTCCCCTTCTCGCCCACATCGGCGCAGATGCGTGCGATCGAGGAGATCCGCGCCGATCTGTGCAGCGGCACGCCCATGAACCGCCTGCTGCAGGGCGATGTCGGCTCCGGCAAAACCGCCGTTGCGGCAGCAGCATGCTTCTGCACGGTGCAAAGCGGGATGCAGTGCGTCCTGATGGCACCGACGGAGATTCTTGCAGCACAGCATTACCAGACGCTGCAGCGCTTTCTGGAGCCGCTCGGCATCAGCGTGTGCCTTCTGACCGGCTCTCTGAAATTAAAGGAGAAAAAGGCGCTCTATGCGCAGATCGCAGACGGCTCGATGCAGGTCATCGTCGGTACACATGCGGTCTTTCAGAAGGCTGTCGAGTACCGGCGTCTTGCGCTCGTCATCACGGATGAGCAGCACCGCTTCGGCGTGGCACAGCGTGCCGCACTCGCAGAAAAGGGCGGCGTACCGCATAAGCTCGTCATGTCTGCGACCCCGATCCCCCGCACGCTGGCGCTGCTGGTGTACGGCGATCTGGATGTCTCCGTGCTCGATGTCCTGCCCGCAGGACGGCGGCCGGTGGAGACCTATGCCGTGACCGGAAAGCTCCGGCCGAGAGCGATGCATTTCCTGACCGGCGAGCTGCAGGCAGGACGGCAGGCATATATCGTCTGCCCGGCGATCGAGGAGGGCGAGACCGACCTCAAGGCCGTGACCGCCTATGCGGAGCAGATGCGCGGCACGCTGCTTGCCGGATGGCGCACGGATATTCTGCACGGACAGATGACACCGCAGGAAAAGGACGAAGCAATGCGGAAATTCCGGGATCATGAAACCGATGTCCTCATCTGCACGACGGTCGTGGAGGTCGGCGTGGACGTGCCGAATGCCACCGTCATGCTCATCGAGGATGCCGAGCGGTTCGGCCTGTCACAGCTTCACCAGCTCCGCGGGCGTGTCGGCCGCAGCGAGCACCAGAGCTACTGCATCCTTGTGACCGAACACGTCAGCGAGGAGAGCCGGGAACGCCTGCGGCTGCTGAGCAGCACGACAGACGGCTTCAAGGTCGCAGAAGCGGATCTGGCACTGCGGGGACCGGGCGATTTCTTCGGGAGCATGCAGCATGGCCTGCCGCCGATGAAGCTCGCCGACATCACAGACACCAGAATGCTCCATGAAGTTCAGGAGGCGGCAGATCTCCTGCTCTCGGATGACCCCGATCTGCAGAAGCCTGAGCATCATGCGCTGTATACGGACATTGTGCGTCTCTTTGCACAGTATGGAGAAAACGGTCTGAATTAGTTAGGTTATTCATAAACATACTTATATTGTTGATAATAACAGCAGATATTACAAATCAAAATTTTTTTGAAGAAAATTGAAAAAAGTGGTTGACAAACCGCCCGGAATGTGGTATACTAAATAAGTCGCAAGGGTACCGAACGGAACACCGAGCGAATGAATAAAAGGTGATGGGAGCATAGCTCAGCTGGGAGAGCATCTGTCCTACAAACAGAGGGTCATAGGTTCGAGCCCTATTGTTCCCACCATTTTTTGGCCCGGTAGTTCAGTTGGTTAGAACGCCGCCCTGTCACGGCGGAGGTCGTGAGTTCGAGTCTCATCCGGGTCGTCAATGCTTCCGTAGCTCAGTTGGTAGAGCAGGGGACTGAAAATCCCCGTGTCATTGGTTCGATTC
>CAMNDR010000024.1 GCA_946535685.1 uncultured Clostridia bacterium
GCTCGTTCTGCGGCATCTCCTGCACCTTGCCGAAGAGCTCCGAGGTGGATGCCTGATAGAACCGGGCATCCGGCTTTGCGATGCGGATCGCTTCGAGGAGCGCTGCCACGCCGAAGCCGTTGATCGAGGCGGTGGAAAGCGGCGCATCCCAGCTTGCCGCCACGAAGGACTGCGCTGCCAGGTTATAGACCTCGTCCGGCTGCGATGTGCGGACGGCTTCGAGGAGCGAGACAGGGTCGGTCATATCGCCGCAGAGCAGATGGATCTGCCCGAGCAGATGCCCGATATGCCCGTGATCGTCCCCGGAGCGCCGGCGGCGCAGTCCCCAGACCTCGTAGCCCTTCCGGAGCAGCAGCTCGGCGAGATAGGCGCCGTCCTGTCCGGTGATGCCTGTGATGAGTGCATGTTTCATGCGCAGTCCTCCTCTCAAAGAACGCTGCAGTGGTGCGGGCGCAGTGCGGCCAGCAGCTTCCGGATGTCCTGGGTGCTCTGCTTGCTGCAGACGAGCAGCGCATCGGGCGTATCCACGATGACGACCTCCTGCAGACCGAGCACGGCGATGAGCTTTTCCTGTCCTGAGACGGTGCAGCCGGTGCTGTCCACGGTCACAACATCGCCCTGCAGGCAGTTGCCCTGCGTGTCAGCATCCCCGATCCGTTCGATCGCCCGCCAGCTCCCGACATCGTCCCAGCGGAACCTGCACGGTACGGCGCAGATGTTTTCCGCTTTTTCCATCACACCGCAGTCGATGGATACGGACGGGAGCGATGGATAGATCTTTGCAAGATACGGCGCAAAATCAGGCGTTTCCCATGCATCTGCAGCAGGGGAGAGCGCATCATACAAGGCGGGCAGATGAAGCCGGAGCGCCTCGGTGACGGCGGAGAGTGTCCAGACGAAGATGCCCGAATTCCACAGCCATTCGCCGCTTTCCACGAGCGCCTGTGCGGTCTCAAACGGCGGCTTTTCAAGGAACTGCGTCACGTTGCACGGCGATTCCTCCGATGCACAGTGCAGATAGCCATAGCCGGTCTCCGGACAGGCCGGATGGATGCCGAGCGTGACGAGCCTGCCGGTTTCAGCCGCCTTCACGGCGCAGCGCAGGCTCTCCAGAAAGAGTGCTTCCTCCCGGATCAGATGATCCGCCGGAAGCACGAGCATCGCCGCATCGCCGTATTTCCGGCGGAAGATCCCGGCGGCAAGGCAGATGCACGGTGCCGTATTGCGGGCGCAGGGCTCGGTCAGGATGTTCTCCGGCGGAAGTTCGGGGAGCTGTGCGGCGATCAGATCCAGATAGGCGGCATTCGTCGCAAGATAGATGTCCTCCGGTGAAACAAGCGGCAGCAGCCGCCGGACGGTTTTCTGGATAAGCGTCTCGCCGTCACCGGTCAGGGAGAGGAACTGCTTCGGACAGCGTTCCCGGCTGACCGGCCAGAAGCGTTCGCCCCTGCCGCCGGCCATGATGAGTGCGGTCAGTTTCATGTGGGATCCTCCTTTGGCTGCGGCTGCAGGGTGACGCCGTGCGGCGGCAGCAGCAATGCTCTTGCGGTCAGAAGAATGATTTCCACATCTTTGAAGATAGAATACCGTGTGATATACGTCAGATCCATGCGCAGCTTTTCCGAGGGCGGCGTATCGTAGCGCCCCCAGACCTGTGCAAGCCCAGTCAGCCCTGCCTTGACCTGCAGACGCAGCCGGAAGGCCGGCTCCTGCGCCGTATAGCGCTCGGCAAAGGCAGGCCGCTCCGGCCGGGGGCCGACCATGCTCATCTCACCGTGCAGGATGTTGAAGAGCTGCGGGAGCTCATCGAGCCGGAACCGCCGCAGAAAGGCGCCGACCGGCGTGATGCGGGCATCCTCCGGCAGGGCAAGCTGCGCTCCGCCCGCTTCGGCATCGGGGATCATGCTGCGGAATTTCAGGCAGGTAAAGACCCGCCCGCCCTCTGTCAGGCGCTGCTGGCGGTACAGAACCGCGCCGCCGTCGCAGCATTTCACCGCCGCTGCACAGCCGAGCATCACCGGCCACAGCAGCAGGATCCCCGCAAGGCTGCACACGAGGTCAAGGCTCCGCTTGGCAAAGCGCTGCAGGGGCGACAGGCCGGGCTTCCACAGCAGCAGCGGTCTGCCCTGCAGCAGGATCTCCTCGGGATCCGGAATGGCGCAGATGCAGCGGCTTTCTGAGCAGCACAGGCGTATCAGACGGTTTTTCTGCGCCGGATCCACCCGGTAGAGCAGCAGCCCGTCACAGCTTTGCAAATGCTGCAGAAGCAGCGCATCCTGGGTCTCCGGCGGGACACGCCCGCAGACGGAAATGCCGTCCGGCAGCGGCGGAGGCGGTGCCTTGCCCACCAGCAGCAGCCGCAGCCCATGCATCCGAACTCTCATCCGTTTTCGCTCCTTCCTCATTATACCAGACCCCGCAGGGTACTGTCAATAGATTCCCCCGTTTTTCTGCTCTCATACATGCAGGCGGGAAGGAAGCGGCGAAAATCTCCGGAAACGGATTTTTCCCATGGCCGCTATTGACAAACGCAGGGGGAAATGCTATAATTTATATATATAAACAAGGGGGGATCTCTTTGGCTGACATTCTCGATCAGTATGGCAACCCCATCGGCTGGAGCATCGACAAGGGCAACGGACGTGTCGATCTGTATGATCTGCAGGGCAATCTGACAGGCTACAGCATCCGGCGGGGCGATGCGGGATATGCCGATCAATATGATGCTTACGGCAACATCATCGGCACGAGCTATACCGATGAATACGGTAACATCACCTATTATGACAACCAGGGACGGGCACTGCGGCGGCAGGATGCTGCGCCGGTCACGCCGCCGGTCACGCAGGAGCAGGCACCGGCGGAAAAGCTCTCCACGAGGGATGCGCTCCGGACGCTCCTGATACCGGATCCTGTGTTCCAGTTCCCGCAGCGCAAGGATGAGGAGGACACGGGCGGTGCGGTCGCCCGCTATGTCATGGCGGCGATATTGCCGGTCGTGACATTTCTGCTGGCAAAGGTGCAGCTACCCTATGCGATCCTGGTCTCGGTGCTGACGATCCTGGCGTTCTACATTTCCCGGAGCTTTCTGAAGCAGCGGCTCCTGACCGGCATGATCGTGGTCAACACCGTCTACACGATGCTCCTGTCGCTGGTCTATGCGCAGTTTTTGTGGACGTTCCCGACGGACGGCGCAGAACCGATCCAGTACATTGTGGTGGGCGCGTTCTTCCTCATCGGGCTGATCTTCGTGGTGTCGATCGAGGGGAAGAGCTACTTCTCCTACAGTTTGACACGGGTTGCGGAGGTCTGCTTCTTCCTGGCGCTGTCCATTGCGTGGCTGGTCTGCCTGCTGTCAGGACAGGGCGTGGAATCCAGGCGGCATGTGCTGAACATCATCCTGAGCATCCAGGGCGTTTATTCGCTGATCGTCCTCATGACACGCATCGTGGAGCTGGTCAACATCGTGCGGAGCAAGTCCGGCGTTGCCGAATCCACGGCCGGCCAGATGGTGCGCTATGTGCTGTATGTCGTGCTGTTCTTTGCGGTCAGAAAGCTCGATCCGGAGGCGACACCCATTGCGGCGCTGCTGCTCATCGGCTCGGCGGTCGCTTTCCTGGTGACACGGCTCAATGTGCTCAACCGGTTCCGGCTGCTCGCCGTGACGGTCAATTCGCTCTACGGGCTGCTGCTGTCGGCAACGCTCACGAATTATCTGATCCATCTGCATGAATGGCGCCCGGGCAGCTCGCTGCTGCTGTTTGCGCTCATGCTGTTCAGCGTGATCTTCCTGGCGGCGAATCTGGAGCAGAACGTCTATGCATCGTTCCGGTTCTCGAAAGCGGTCACGATTTTGCTGCTGCTGGCATCGGCGGTGCTGTATGCAACGTTCCGGCTGCACATTGCACAGGATTTCACCTGGGTCGATATCCGCGGGCTGTTGAAGTATATTCTCCTTGGAGCTGCGGTATGCGCGGCGGTGATGATCGTCGTTCAGCTGATCCTCGGCGCGAAGAAGAAAAAAGCACCTGCGGGTGCATAATGCAAAAAGAGAAGCCCCTGCACAGCGCAGGGGCTTTCTTGTTATCCTGTGACCTTCTCGAAATCCGATGCCGGGTGCTTGCACAGCGGACAGATAAAATCCTCCGGGAGCTCCTCGCCGACATATTCATAGCCGCAGATCGTGCAGCGCCAGATCGTCTGGCCGTCCGGCGTTTCACCGACCTTTTCAGGCTGCGGCTTGATATGGGCATGATAATAGGCATAGGTCGCAGAGGGCGTGTCGTCGATCACCGCCATCTCCGTCACCTCGGCAATGAAGAGCGTGTGCGTGCCAAGGTCGATGCTGTGGAAGATCCTGCCTGAAATATAGGCGTTCGTTCCTTCCCGCACAGCCAGCGTCCCGTTCGCTGTGCGCTTGACGGCGGAGAATCCGGCAAACTTGTCCGTATCCCGTCCGGAGGCGAAGCCAAAGCGCCTGAACAGCGCAAAATCGGCCTTTTCACTGATGACCGAGACGGTGAATACATTGTGCTGCATGAGCATGTCATGCGTATGATTTGCCTTGTTGACGGCAAAGGCGATGCGGTTCGGCTCGGCTGTGACCTGCCCGACCGTGTTGATGATGCAGCCGTTATCCTTCCCGCCGTTTACGGCAGTGAGAATGAACAGCCCGTAGCTGAGCTTCTGGATGGCGCTGACTTCCATAGGGATCCCTCGCTTTCATAACATTTATTGTAACCATTATACACGATCGTGCGGAAAATGTCAACCGTTTCCGGCAATTTGCCTTGTTTTTCCATTGACATTCTGCAGAGACTGTGCTATAATAGCAGTAGAACAAACACACAGCACACATACTGTGCATAGGAGGGATCATTGATGAAGCTGCGCCGCATGGTATCGGGGCTGCTGACTGCCGCCCTGGCTGCCGGCATGCTCTGTCCGCTTCCGGCGGATGCCGCAGGGATGACGTTTGAGGCACTGCGGGAGAAATTCCCGGACGGCAAATACTGGAACCATCTGACAGACCAGCCGGATAATCCTGACGGGTGGACGGACACGCCCTGTGATCATATGGCCACGATGCCGTTTCTGGACAGCGATGTCCAGGAAGAATACCACGGCGGGGAATGCAACAGCTTTCTCGACGGCAATTTCACCGGAACGCAGTGCTATGGCTATGCCATGAAGATCACGTATGATATGTACGGCACCAGCTTTGTGCAGTGGCCGCAGGACAAGGATCTGTCCACGATCAAGGCGGGCGATTCCATCCGGCTGCTCAACCAGTACGGCGGGCATTCCATCGTGGTGCAGGAGGTGAAGAACGGCACGGTCTATTATACCGACTGCAACACCGGCTCCACCTGCCAGATCGGCTGGGACAGGACGATGCCGCTTTCCAAGGTGCAGACCCGGCTTGATTTCATCGCCCATGCGCCCTATGCGGCACCGCAGTCAGGTGATCCGGTGCTGGCAAGGGGTGATCTGAGCGGGGACGGCACGGTCAATGCCTCCGATGCCTCGCTTGTGCTGATCTATGCGGCATCGAAGGGTGCCGGCGTTGATCCGGGCATCCTGCCGCAGCAGGAAACGGCAGCCGATGTGAATGCAGACAGCACGGTCAATGCCTCCGATGCGGCGCTGATTTTGATCTATGCAGCCGTGGAAGGCGCCGGCGGCGTGCCGGACTGGAGCAGCATTCTGCGGAAATAAACAGCTTCATAAACAGCTTCATCCCCCTCTCCTTTGTGGAAAGGGGGATGTTTCACCGTATCAGGGCTTCTGGCATATACTGCATCACTGAAAGGAGTGGTGGCAGATGTGCGGGATCGCAGGCGTGATCGCATTCAGGGAAAATCTCCACGACCGGGAGCGGGTCTTCCGGCGGATGCAGGAGGCCATCGTGCGGCGGGGGCCTGACCAGCGGGGAATGCTGGTGACGGAGCATGCGGCGCTCATCCATACAAGGCTTGCGGTGATCGACCCGGCAAACGGGCGGCAGCCGATGCACCGGGCTTACCGGGGAGAGGTCTATTCCATTGTCTATAACGGGGAGCTGTACAATACCGATGAGATCCGGCAGAAGCTCGCAGAGAAGGGCTGCACGCTCACGACCCGTTCGGATACTGAGGCGGTGCTCATGGCCTATGCGGTATTCGGCGAGGCATGCGTGGAGATGTTCAACGGGATCTTCGCCTTTGCCGTCTGGGAGCAGAAGCGGGAACGGCTTTTCCTCGCCAGAGACCGGATGGGTGTCAAGCCGCTGTTCTTTCATCTGACGCAGGAGCGGCTGGTCTTCGGGTCGGAGCTGGGCTGTGTGCTGGCATATCCGGATGTGCCGCATGAGATCGGCATGGATGGCATCCGGGAGCTGCTGCTGTTCGGCCCCGGCCGCACGCCCGGCTGCGGGGTATTCCGGGGCACGGAGGAGCTGCAGCGGGCGGAATATGCCTATTATACGAAAGAAAACGGCCTGCGCAGGCACACCTACTGGGCGCTGGAGGCGCAGGAGCACCGGGAGAATTTTGCGCAGACGGCGGAGCATGTGCGCTATCTTGTGACGGATGCGATCCGGCGGCAGCTCGTGTCGGATGTGCCGCTCGGAACATTTCTCTCAGGCGGGCTGGATTCGAGCCTGATCTCGTCTGTGGCGGCGAGGGAATTTGCGAAGGAGGGCAAGGTGCTGCACACCTTCTCGGTCGATTACCGGGACAATGACAAATATTTCAAAAAAAGCAAGTTCCAGCCGGATGCCGACCCGGCCTATATCCGGCAGATGCAGGACTATCTCCATACAGAGCATCACTGGACGGTGATCGACACGCCTTCGCTTGCCGGGGCGCTGTATGCGGCGGTGGATGCCAGGGGGCTGCCGGGGATGGCGGATGTGGATGCATCCCTTCTGCTGTTCTGCAAGGAGATCCGGGCGCATGTCACGGCGGCGCTTTCGGGGGAATGTGCGGATGAGCTGTTCGGCGGCTATCCGTGGTACCGGGATCCGGAGATCCGCTCGGCCTATGGCTTCCCCTGGTCGCAGAGCACGGCGTACCGCATGGATTTTGCAAGGCCGGAGATCGCAGAAGTGCTGCAGGCGCGCGGTGACGTGGACAAAGCCTATCAGGAAACGCTGTCCCGCACATCCGTGCTGCCCGGAGAATCCCCGCAGGAGCGCCGGATGCGGGAAATGCTGCGGCTCAATACCGACTGGTTCATGCAGACGCTCCTTGAAGGGAGGGACATAAAAAAACCGGAGCACATGGCTCCGGCACAGGCTGTCAAAAAACTCAAAATATATGTTCTGCACCGTATGACGTATGGGGGTGCAGGGGGCGAAGCCCCCGCAATATAGCCCCCTCCCCGATGGGGAGGGGGTTGGGGGTGGGGCGCTCCCCGGTGCGTCAGCACCAGAAAACAGACTTTATCGACAAGCTGCGCCGGAGCACATGGCTCCGGCAGGGAAGCAGGCTGCTGTTCCTGCGCCGGCATCAGTCTCCGATGAGCTGCATGACGCATGCATAGATCAGCTCATAGATGCTGTGCATCCGGAAGCGGATGCCGGCTTCCTGCATGGCGGCAAGCTGCTTGTCCGTGGCGACGGCATAGGGATAGACCCCGAACAGGAACGGGAAAAAGACGAAGATGAAGCGCTCCGGATCGGTTGCCGGAAAGAATTTCTGCAGGCAGCTCCGCATGGCATCGAGCGATCTGCCATAGGCGATCTTGAATTCCTTGAGCTGCTCCGGACGGGAATGCGCCTCCATGTCGTAGTGGTTCATGGCGAGGAGCTTGAGGAGCTGCGAGCGCTGTTCGAGCGAGCGGGCGATCGTATCGGCAAACGCCCCGGCGGGTATGGTCTCGCGTGTCTGCACGAGCGCCTCCAGCTCCGCTGCCCAGAGCTCGTATTCCCGGCGCATGAGCGAGAGGAAGATCTCCTCCTTCGTCTGGAAATAATTATAGATGGAAGTGCGTGTAAACGACGTAGCTGCGCCGATCTCCTTGATCGTGATCTCCTTGAAGCTCATTGTCCGGTAAAGCTGCTCACAGGCATTCACGATCTCCTCTTTCCGGGATGCTGTCAGTTCCGGTGATCCTTTTGGCATGTGCGGTTTCCCCCTTGTTCTTGCACGGATGGCGGTGCGGTATCTGCTGACACGGTGTCATCACAGATAGTATAGCACAGTTTTCCGGGGAAGTCAATCCTCGTGGGGACTTTCGGCATGATGCATGAAAAGGCTGCTGCGTATTTGGAGAGGATGCACAATGCCATGCCGGCATAGGGACAATCTCCTGCGGCATAGCCTGTATCACCGCTACAGACAGGAGGTACTTGCGATGACAGAGCAGATTGCAGACAGGGAGGATAAACCGCAGGACAAGGCCGTTTCTGCGCAGAAGC
>CAMNDR010000025.1 GCA_946535685.1 uncultured Clostridia bacterium
AGCGCGGCTCGATGGGCAAGCCGAATCCGCTGTTCCACGTCATGCTCGTCGATCATGACCGGAATCCGGTGCCGGTGGGCGAGACAGGCGAGATCGTCATCGACACACGCGAGCGCATGCCGGAGGGGCTGTGCATGGGCTATGAGAAGAATGAGGAAGCCACTGCCCGCTATTTCCGGGGCGGCCTGTACGGCACCGGCGATACGGCCTATATGGACGAGGACGGGTATTATTACTATGTCGGGCGTGTGGATGATGTCATCAAGTCGAGCGGCTACCGGATCGGGCCGTTTGAGGTCGAGAGCGTGCTGATCCAGCACCCGGCGGTGATGGAATGTGCCGTGATCGGCGTGCCGGATGCGGAGCGCGGACAGCTTGTCAAGGCGGTCATCGTGCTGGCGCCTGGGTTTACCGGCAGCGAGGCGCTGAAAAAGGAGCTGCAGACCTTTGTCAAGGAGCGTACAGCGCCTTACAAGTATCCGAGGGTGATCGAGTTCGCCGAGAATCTCCCCAAGACGGTCAGCGGCAAGATCTGCTACAATATCCTGCGGGAGCAGGCAAAATAAGTCCGGGACGAGAGCGCTGCTCTCGTCCTTCCTGCGGATGAGGAAGTGAAAAACTGTGGATACGGAGCAGGACGACAAGCGCATTGCGCTGCTGAGCCGTGAGAAACCTGCAAAGGCGATCATCCGGCTTGGCGTGCCGCTGATCGCCGGCATGTGCATCATGGTGCTCTATAATTTGGTGGACACCTACTTCATCGGCAAGACCGGGGATGACTACCAGATGGCGGCAGTGAACCTCGCCTATCCGGTGATGATGGTCATGGTCGCTGTTTCCAATATGATCGGCACGGGCGCTGCGTCGCTCATTGCACGCTGCCTCGGAGCCGGCCGCAGGGAGACGGCCGACCACACGGTCACGGTCGCCTTCTGGCTGACGGCGGCAGCGAGCGCTCTGGTGGGCGGTGTCGGGCTGCTGCTGCTTGACCCGCTCGTTCGTGGGCTCGGAGCGGGGGACAATACCTTTCTCTACACCCGGCAGTATGTCATGGTTTTGCTGCTCGGGAGCATCTTCACGATGGGAAGCTATACCTTCGGGTCGCTCCTGCGCAGTGAGGGCTCGGTGAAATATTCCGTCGCCGGGATGGTTGCCGGAACGGTCACGAATATTGTGCTCGATCCGGTCTTTATCTTCGTGCTCGGGATGCAGGTGCAGGGCGCTGCGATCGCAACGGTTCTCGGAAATGCCGTGAGCATGGGCATTTCACTTGCATTCTATCTCTGCGGGAGGACGCTGCTGCGGCCGTCTCTGCGCTATCTGAAACCGACGAAGGAGATCCTGGGCGAGATCTTCTGGGTGGGCGTTCCCGCCACGCTCGAAACGCTGCTGACATCGGCAGCGTATGTTGTCAACAATCGTTTGGCTGTGGATTACGGCGAGCTGACGGTCGCCGCCATGGGCATCGCACAGAAAATTCTCTCCCTCGGCAATTACGTCTACCAGGGATTTGCCGCCGGCACACAGCCGATCATGGGCTATAACTACGGTGCGAAGAATTATCCGAGAATGCTGCAGGTGCTCAGAGCCGGCGTGCTCATCGTCAGCGGGACGGAGCTGTTTCTGATGCTGTGGTTCGGGATCCTGGCACCGGTATTGATCGACGTGTTCACGGACAGCCCGGAGGTTGTCCGGACGGGCAGCCATGTGCTGCGGACGATCATGTGGATCCTGCCCTTTGTCGGGGCGGTCTCCATGAGCCGGATGAGCTTTCAGGCGATGGGGAAGCCGCTGTATGCCTTTGCCATCACGCTTGTGCGGCAGCTCTTTCTGTATATCCCGCTGCTGCTTTTGCTGAACCGGGTGTTCGGCTTCGGCGGGATGCTCTGGGCGCAGCCTGTCACAGAGCTGATCATGATGGCTGCATCTGTTCTGCTGCTGTGGTTTACGATCCGGCATGAGCAGAATCATGCTACATTGATAGAGGAATAATGCCATGAGACATCATTTATACAATCCGGAATTCCGGTTCGTGAAGGAGCCGGAGCATTTCAACAAGCACACCGAGCGGGAACTGCTGCAGTACTGTCTTGGCGCGACGATGTATGTCCCCGGGACAAAGGACTTCACCCCGAAGATCCTCTCCGGTGTGATGCCGGGACTGACCACGGTGGTGCTTTGTCTGGAGGATGCCTGCCCGGAGGATCAGGTCGAGGCGGCGGAGGCGAATATCCATCGTCTGCTCGATACGGTCACAGAGGCAGTGGAGGACGGAACGATCGACGAGGATCAGGTGCCGCTGATCTTCGTGCGCATCCGCAATCTGCCGCAGTTCAAGCGCTTCGGCGAGAGTCTGACACGGCATCAGGTCAAGTCGCTGTGCGGCATCAATTTCCCGAAATTCAATGCCGGGAACGGCTATGAATATTTTGCCTATCTGCAGGAGCTGAACGAGCGCTTCTGCGACATTCTCTACGGCATGCCGATCATTGAGGACAGGGAAGTCGCCTATAAGGAGAGCCGCCTGGAGCAGCTCCTCGGCATCAAGCGTATTCTGGACAAGTACCATGATCTGGTGCTGCAGGTGCGTGTCGGCGGTACGGATTTCTCATCCGTATTCGGGCTGCGGCGGAATGTGGACTATTCGATCTATGATATCACGGCAGTGCGGGACTGTCTGTCGGATATCGTGAATGTCTGCGGGCGGAACAATGACTACACCATTTCCGGCCCGGTCTGGGAATATTTCCGTGCGCCGAAGGAGCTCATGTTCGAGGATCTGCCGGAGCACGGGCTGGAGGATTACCTGATGAAGCGCATCCCGATCGTCAACAACGAGATCGACGGGCTGCTGCGTGAGGTCATCCTCGACAAGGCCAACGGCTTTGTCGGCCGGACGGTCATCCATCCGACGCATGTGAAATTCGTCAATGCGCTCATGGCGGTGACGAAAGAGGAGTATGACGATGCCTGTATGATCCTCGGCAATCCGCAGGGTGCCGTGATGAAGGGCTGCGGCGCCAACAAGATGAACGAGGTCAAGCCCCATACCAACTGGGCTGTCAAGATCTGGATGCGTGCGAGAGCCTACGGCGTGATCGAGAATGAAGCGGCATTTATCCGGCTGTTTGCGGCCGGGAAATAGAACGAGCCCCCTGTTTCACCGAAACAGGGGGCTTTCTTATTGCATCCGGGACTGGTAGATCTCATACAGGCTCTTGCCCTGATCCGCGGGGTTAAAATCGACATCCCTGGCGCTCGCTTTCCACGGGGAATCATCCGCCAGCATGTCGTAGGCCAGATTGTGCTGCTCCCATTCGTAGACCATGTCCTCGGGCGTGCGCCAGCTTTCATAATCCGCACTGTGAATGCGGTGCTCGGCGTGCAGTGCTTCGCAGATGGCCAGCATCGCAGCGGGATCTGTGATCCGGTAGGAATCGCAGATCGTCCAGTTATCCGGCGTGTATTGCGCCTGAAACGTCTCATCGGCATAGACAAAGCTGTAATCCGTGCCGTTCCCGTCGGTATCCGTCAGGAGGATGACAGGCACTTCGGCAGTTTCTGACGCCGTTTCCGGCGCCGGGGCGCTCCCGTCTTCTGTCTGGGCAGGCGGATCGGTCACAGGCAATGTCTCCGGTGCAGCTTCAGCGGTCGTTTCAGACAGCGCATCGGTCTGCAGGATCTCCGTTGGCAGAGTCTCCTGCTGCAGCGGAGCACTGCCGCATCCGGTACAGAACAAAATCAGGAACATGGCAGGATACAGCCGCTTTTTCATGAGCATTCCTCCTGCTCAACAGCGGCGATGACCTTCTGCATGGAAAATGGCTGCGTAAGCGGCATGGCCTGCGGGAGCAGCGCTGCGATCTCCGGCGGCGCAAAGGCATGCCCGCATGCCTGCAGCATCGGCACATCGAACAGGCTGTCACCGATGGCATAGGTCTGCGCATCACCGAAACGCTCAGTAAACCGCCGCACGGCTTCGCCTTTTGAGAGCGGTGCCGGGATGCAGTAGAGCTTCTTTCCGCTCTGCAGAACGTCCACGCCCGTTCCGCTGCAGCGTTCCCGCACTTTGTCCGGAAGATCCGGATCCTCTGTGCTGACATAGAGCAGATAGGGCAGGATGTCGTGGACATGCGCCGGATCTGCCTGCGAGAGCAGGAGCGAGCGCACATCCTCCAGAACCGCCTGGAACGGCGCTGCACGGCGCACGGATTCTGCCGCCCAGGCTTCATCCGGCTTGCCGTCTGCATACAGCACCGCCCCGTTGCAGAGCAGCGCATAGCGGTAGCCAAGCGCCTCCTGCAGCGGGGTGAGCCGCTGGTATTGTGCTTCCGTGCGGGTCGTCAGCGGTACAAAGAGCCGGTCATTCCGGGTACAGAAATCACGCAGCACTGCCAGATTTTCCGTCTGGATATAGCTCTGCTCTCTGCCGTTCAGGTACTCCATCACGAGCGTTTTACCCGGCAGCGGATGCCGGTGGGAATAGATGACCGTCTGGTCAAGATCGGAAAATAGGATCTTCATGTATACCTCACGCTTGAAACTGATGTTTGACGGGGGGCTTTCTAAGATAAATCAGTATTTAGCGAAATACTTTTTCAAAGCCTTCCTGCCAATAGCACTTATCTATCCTATACTTATCAATACACCATTCTTTCCGATGAAATCTTTTTTTCATTTCATGCAATTGTGTTTTTGCTTCCTCCATACTTGAATAGCAGTCGCTTTCAACCACATCAATCTCATCCAGTTCATCATTTTCATTCCAGCCATAGATAATAAATACATCAAGCTGCGTTATACTGGCATTAATGATGTTTTTTTCTTTGATCTGATAGGTAACAGGATAGTCTTTAAATCCGTTTACTTCTTGTTGATATTTCGCTGCTGTTTTTTCAGCAATAGAACGACTTGAAAAGAAACCTATATTGAATTCTTCGTTATGGTTATCATAGGAAGATTCCATATCCATCATAACAAGATTATAAACTATCTGCATAGTAATGCTCCTGTAAATCCCAATTCCGCGCGGCAGATGCACTCCTGACGCAAGCTCCCCGCTTATGTATCCGCCAGATTCCGGATCAGTCCGCAGGCACGGTAATGCCGGAACGGATAGACCTCCAGTTCGATCTGCTTTTCGGCGGCAAGCTGATAGATATGGCCGAGAAATGCCGTATCATCGAGGCTGTGAACAAGGATCTTCCACGGGATGCGCCGGAGCAGGACACGGGTCGTCTCCCCGATGCCAGGCTTGACGAAATTGATATCAGAAATGCCGAAATGCCGGGCGATCTCCTGCACTTCACCGATCGGCGAGCGGTCAGAGACCTCCTCCTCCGGGAAGATATAATCACAGCCGAACTGCGCTTCGACCTTTTCCAGAAACAGATTGGACATGTCCGCCGGGGCATATTCCGCATAGTACATCGCCCCGTGAAAATCCTCCTCACCGATGATGTCACTCCGGCAGAAGGTGCGGCTGATGAGCCCGGAAACGGTCGAATTCAGGCAGGAACTCGGGATCAGGAAGTCCTGATGCGTCCCGCAGAGCTCTGTGACGCCTGCCGGATCGGACAGCACTGCCACACGGTCATCCACGCCGGGAAAATCCTGCATCGCTTCCCGGAGCTGATTCCGGATGGCACCCTTGCCCGTCCAGCCGTCAATGAACTGGAGCTGCGAGGGCTTGTAGCGCTCCAGCAGATAGCGCATTGCATGTTTGTCGATGCCGCGCCCGCGGATGATGGAGATCGTATAGTGCGGCGCATCAATGCCGTGGAACTGCTGCAGATAGCGTTTGATGAGGATGCCGACCGGTGTGCCGGCTCTTGCAAGGGAAACCAGCACCAGATCCCGCCCTTTCTCGGCAAGGATGCGCTCGGCGATGCATTCGGTCGCCTTGGCGGTCGGTGCGGCATAATTGTCCAGCGCCGTCAGGAACGTGCGCTTGTAGATCTCAGAAGGCAGGCTCTCCTTGGGCAGCATCTCGGAATAATGCACGCCGGACTGGATCCGGCGCTCCCGCTCGGCATTGTCGAGCGGCTCGACCATGCCGGTGATATCCTTGAGCAGCATGGTCACGTCATGTTCAGAATAACTTGTGCGCATCATCAACCTCGTATCAGATAGAATGTACAGCAGTGCTGCGAGAATGCCCCCGCAAGAAACTGCATGGCAAGCCGGCACTGTGCATCGTCCGTGCTGTCCGTCACGACAGCGACAGCGTCATAGTCCCGGATATTATAGAGATAATTCACCCGCTCTGCTTCATAGAAGCTCGCAAGCTGCACGCCGTTCGGGCAGGGGTAATCTGCCGCACCGCAGATGCCGATCGGGCTGCGTGTCGTCGCATGCGTGAACACGGAGAGCCCCGGACAGTGTTCTTCCAGATACTGCCCGGCCATGATCGCCGGGAGCATGCATTCCTCCGTTCCGAGCACCAGGATCCTGCCGGTCTCCGGGAGCTGCTCCCGCAGATAGCTGCCGCATTCCTCCGTGAAGCGGTCAAGCGCCGTGCGCATCGTGCCGGTATCGGTGCCTGTCCGGAACGCCGGAAGCGGATGCGCTGCCTGGTACATGCTGTAAGGCATATCGGAGCGCTCTGCCATCACGGGCGGCACGGCATCCATCTCTGAAACAGCGCTTTCAAAATCCCTGTCGGCGACCGGAACGAGCGATACAAAGCGGATGCCCTGCTCCGACAGCGCACGGCGGCGCTCCTCACTCAGGCGGCAGATGACCGAGCCGATCACGAATTCCGTCTCCTGCAGAGCAGGAAATTCCCTGCGCAGCACGGCGATGACGTTCTCGATCGTGCGTCCGGTGGAGATCTCGTCGTCGATCATGATGATGCGGCGGGTCTGCAGGCCTTCGAGCGGGGCAGAGGCGATCTGCTGGGTGACAGCATGGCTGTGCTCCTCCCGGAATTCGAGCATCCGGAAGGAGCTGCAGGATTCTCTGGTCGTCTGCAGATACTGCAGGTCATTGCCGAAGCAGAGCGCCGCAGCGCCGCTGATGGCGGTCGCTGTTTCCGCAAATCCGATGAGGAGCCCGGCATCGCCTGCTTCCTGCAGCAGAAGATCTCCGAGCGAACGCATCATGGCAAGCGCCGCAGAAGGACCGACCGGCACATGCTTTGCCTGCAGCGGATCGACCAGCAGATAGCTGCGCTTGGCATTGTTCCAGCGCCGGGCAAGGCGCAGAACGTCCTGTTCCTGATAGATCATGCATTGTCCTCCGATACGACCAGCGGCACCTCCACATGGGTGATGCGCTTTTCACGGCGGTCGATCGTCCAGGGCTTTTCAATGCCGATCAGACGATTGACAGCAATGTTCGGGATATTCACGCCGGCTGCCAGACACGCCATCTGGATGCCGCCGGACATGCGGGTGTTGACCTCTAAGAAATAGGGAACGCCGTCGAGGTACTTGAACTGGATGTTGAACGGCATCTGCAGCGGGCAGTGCCTGTGGAATGTCTCGCAGAGACGGATGATATCCGGGTCAAAGCTGATGCGCTCGACACGGGTCGGATTCTTGATGCGGGGGAGCACGATCAGGCCGTTTGCCGTATACAGGCAGTCTGCACTGATCTCGTCATCCGGCAGATAGGGCATCACGATCATCGGCGGGAAGCTCTCGACCTCCTGCAGTGCCGCATAGGCATCATCGAAGGTCATGCGGGTGGACTGCTTCTTGAAGAGCGCCGTGTAGCCCTTTCGGGTGTTGTCGATCAGACGGTAGCTCTTGCCGCCCTCATCCCGCTCGAATTTGAAGCAGATCTGCTTATATTTCGCAGAAAGCCGCTCATAGGCTGCTTTGAAAGCTGCTGCATTGGTCACGATCTCGTATTCCGGGATCGCAAGTCCTGTATCTGCAAGCGCTTCATAGGCACGGGTCTTGCAGTTGAGCATCTCGACCATCGCATAGTCGTCGATCATGACCTTCACGCCGAGCGCTTCAAATTCCGCCTTGTGGCGGCTGATCGCCATCAGTCTGCGGCGGGGCATGAAAACATGGATCTCATGCGCTTTGCAGAAATCGAGCGCAAAGCGGACATAGTCCTCCTCGCTCAGCGAGGGTTCCGTGTAGAATTCATCGCACTTCAGACGATAGCCCGCATAGGGCGATTCATTCGTGCCGATGACATAGAAGTCCGGCTCATCCTGCCGGAGCATTCCGATGATGTTGTACGCAGTGCTGAACCAGTGGTTCATCCAGATTCTTACCATATTACACCTCAGTTAAATGATTTGAGGCAACACCGCACAGAGCTGGTGGTACAGATGCGCAGCCAGATTTTTCGTCAGAT
>CAMNDR010000026.1 GCA_946535685.1 uncultured Clostridia bacterium
CTATGCATCCGGATGGGCAAACCGTGTGGACGTGGCAGCCCGGCGTGCGATCATGACCGGCATGGGGCAGCTCACCGGGAAGATCAACGAGGACAATGCCAAGGCGCTCGAGACGGACTGGTTCGAGATCACCTGGCACTCTGGGTACCGACCTGAGCACTGGTGGGGCGGCAAGTGGTACAAGCGTGACGATCTGGCCAAGATCTGTGGACTGGGTACGGTCACAGGCCTGTGCGGTGCGAACTGCTACCACGACTACTACCCCGTCATCCCCGGCATTTCTGAGCCGACCTACACCGACGAGCAGCTCGCCGAGATGAGCGCCAAGGAGCAGCAGCCGATCGAGTACAACGGCAAGACGTACACCAAGTACGAGGCAACGCAGCGGCAGCGTGCTCTCGAAACGACCATGCGGGCGCAGCGGCAGGAGATGAAGCTGCTCAAAGAAGGCGGCGCCGATGAGGACAATCTGATCAACCTCCGGGCACGCTACCGTGCGACCTCGCAGGAGTATGTGCGGTTCTCCGAAGCCGCCGGCCTTCCGCAGCAGCGGGAGCGTGTCAGCATCGACGGACTCGGCAATATCATGCAAGGCAAGTACACCGGCGGCAGCGACAAGCCGTCGCCTGTTAAGGTTCCTCCGGTTGGCGCAAAACGTGGAACGCCGGTGCCGGATGCAGAGCGGCGGGAACTGCTCGAGCACCCGAGGATGGTGTTGACAAATCCGGCGCAGAGTGGTATAATAAACAGTAAGGTCAGCGATAGAATGATCAACTCCAACAACGAGAGCGATTATGGTGTTTTCGACTTCGAGGATATTGAGCGAGACCTCGAATCGTCCAGTGTCGGTAGGGATATTGCACAGTACATCGAGGATGAAGGCATTTACATCACGATGAATTACGATGTTAATCTTCCAGAGGAGGGCCTGGCCGGTTATATCAGCGGAAAAGATGTTGAAATATACGCTGTTCTGCATAACAATGAAACGGAAGTATCTCAAACTATTATCCATGAATGTGCCCATAGAAAATATCATTGGGATGAAGATATGGAAGGCGAGATTAACTGTCGCCTGTTAGAACATTTCCATACGCACGAAACGATAAGTGAGAGAGAAATTCAGGCTATTGTTGATTTTGTGCGTTCGGAGTATTCTGAATTTTCGGAGGGGGATCTGTATGGCTACTAATCAGGTTGATATTGTTAAACGGCTTCGTAGCGGTGAAAAGGTTTTGTGCCCCTGCTGCGGAAAAGGATACATGACCGGAATGACGAAACGTCCGCCAGAAAGAGAAACGCATTTCATCTGCCCTGAATGTCGAGAAAAGCTGATATTGAATTTTAGAATGAAAACCGCCTGAGTAATCCGGCGGTTTTGTTATACCCAAACGGAGGTGAACACAATGGACGAATGGAAAGAACGGCTCAAAGCCGAGTACGCGGAGCTGAAAGGGCGCCTTGAAAAACTGCACAGATGGAACGTCAAGCAGGACGTCGCTCAGCGCCTGCAACCACGCACAGTGGAAAAGACAGAGGACGATCTGAACCGGATTCTACTTCTGGATCAGGAGGAAGCGATGGAGCGCTATCTGCGGATCCTTGAAACCCGTGCCGAGATCTACGGCATCGAGCTGGGACAGTGAGCGGGGAGGAATGCTATGAAGATCATCAAAGAAGGCAAAAAGCCAGACTATTCAAAGCGATTCACCTGTGATCTCTGCGGCTGCGTATTCATCGCCGAGAAATCAGAGTATGCTATCGTCCAGATAGACTATAACGAATCCGGCTATGAGTGCGAATGCCCCTGCTGTGGGGCGCTCGTTCGGAGAACAAGTGATGATGACTGACGCCAAAGCACTCCGGGCTTCTGAACTTCTGCAGCGCTACTGTGCAGAGCGTGGCTGCGTGGACTGCATCTTCCGTCTGCTGGAGAGCGGCTTCTGCGCGATCGGAGCGGTGCATCATCCAGCGCTGATTCCGGTGGAAGAACTGAGAAAGCAAGTTAAACCTAACAGCCCTGAAAACTGAATCTTGACCGCAAATATTGCATGATTTCTGCAAATCTGCGGTTTAAGATATACAAAAACGTAAAGCATCTCGAAAGAGGTGCTTTTCTTATGCCCTGCGCACGGCGTTAAAAGGCGCACCCAAGGGACGAAAACCCGTAAAAATCGTAGGAGGTATGCACATGAAACGAGAATTTCTGGAAGGCCTGGGTCTGGAGAAGGACGTGATCGACCAGATCATGACGGAGAACGGCAAGGACATCACCCGGGAGAAGCAGCGGGCGGACAGTCTGAAGACCCAGCTCGACGAGGCTCGGGAGACGCTCAAGGGCTTCGAGGGTGTGAACGTGACCGAGCTGCAGGGCAAGGTCGCGCAGCTCACTGCCGATCTCGCAGCAAAGGACGCAGAGCATCAGGCTAAGCTTGCCGACATCGAGTTCCAGACCGTGCTGGACGCAGCCATTGCAGGCAGCAAGGCACGCAACCCGGTCGCCGTCAAGGCGCTGCTGGACGTCGCTGCACTCAAGGCGTCGCACAACCAGACCGAGGACATCCGCACGGCGCTCGAAGCCGTGAAGAAGGAGAACGACTATCTGTTCGAGGGGACGAACGTGCCGAGAGTGCTCAGCTCGACACCCGGTGCAGACCCCAAGACGGATTCCACAAAAACACAAGCGAACGAAGCCCTGAGAGGCTTCTTCGGAAAGGAGTAATACTATGCCTAATATTATCAGCAGAGAGCAGGCCGAGGCGCTCATCAGTGAGCAGCTCCGCCCCGAGATTACGCAGAAGGTACCGGAGCAGTCGGCATTCCTGTCGATGGCTCGCCGCCTCCCCAACATGACCAGCAAGCAGACCCGCATGAGAGTGCTGGATGTGCTGCCGATGGCATACTTCGTCAACGGTGACACCGGCTACAAGCAGACGAGCGAAATGGGGTGGGACAATGTATTCGTGACCGCCGCAGAGCTCGCCGTCATCGTCCCCATCCCGGAAGCCGTCCTCGATGATGCAGACTTCGACATCATGGGCGAGGTGACGCCGAGAGTGCTCGAAGCAATGCACCGCAAGGTGGACGGCGCCATCCTGTTCGGTATCAACCGCCCCGCAGAGTGGGATGCAGACATCATCACCAGAGCCCGCCAGGCCGGCAACAATGTCGCTGTGGCAGCGGGCAGGGATATGTATGATCTCATCCTCGGTGAATACGGCGCTTTCGCCAAGGTCGAGGAATCCGGCTACGAGGTGACCGGCGTCATGGGGGGGCTGGGCATGCGTGTCAAGCTCAGAGGCCTGCGCACGCCCGACGGCCAGCCGATCTTCAGCACATCCATGCAGGGTACAACGCAGTACGCCCTCGACGGCGTGGCCATGCAGTTTCCGAAGAACGGCGCATTTGACAACAGCATCGCACAGATGATCGTCGGTGATTTCTCGCAGGCGGTCTATTCCATCCGCCAGGACATCACCGTCAAGATCCTCGACCAGTCCGTGATCCAGGATCCTGTCACCAAGGAGATTGTCTACAACCTCGCACAGCAGGACATGATCGCCCTCAGAGTTGTGATGCGGCTCGGCTGGGCGCTGCCGAACCCGGCGACACCGCTGGACGAGGGCAGAACTGCCTGCCCGTTCGCCTACATCGAACCCGGCACGCCCGTGACCACCAAGACCGTGACCTTCACCGTCACCAACGGCACCGGCAACGATGCGACACCGGTCGAAGGCGCAGCCGTAGAGGTCGAGGGCGCTCGTCTGCTCACCAACAGTTCCGGCCAGTGCGCCTTCAACCTGAGAGCCGGCTCCTATGATGTCCGGGTCCGCGCCAAGGGCTACAAGACCATGACCGACAGCGTGACCGTGGCCGGCAGCAATGTCACCAAGGCCGTGACGCTCGTCGCTAACTGATCATGAGGGCGTATGCGGATGAGACGTTCTACACGGGCGTCTACTTACAGGGGAAGGAGGCGGTCGTGACGGCCGCCTTCGGCTTTTATGCCATGCAGGCATCCGCACAGATCAACGCCTACCTCGGCTCGTCTGTACCGGATGAGCCTACCGAAGAGATGCAGCTCTGCTGCTGCGAGCTGGCGGAGCTGCTCTTCGCAGGCGATATCTCCGAGGCGACACAGAAGCAAGGCATCGCATCCGAGAGTGTGCAGGGCTGGTCGCAGTCCTATGAGAGCTCGGAGAGCCGGCAGACGGCACAGCAGGGACTACTGCGGGCATGTCTGCACAAGTGGCTCGGCGGGATCTCTGCCGGCATGGTGACGCCGCAGCGGAGGTGGCACGAATGCTAAAAAATGCAGACGTAACCATCTACGAGAGCGGCAGCTATGTGCGTCACTTTATACCGGGCGTCTACTGGTTCGACTGCCGGGGGCGCACGGCCACGGGCCACGGGCAAACTGTCACTGACAGCGTCCTGCTGTACCTGTACACGTTTGACTATATCCCGAAGGCGGGCGACATACTGGTTGCCGGGAACTGTGAATATGTGTTTGACGCATCGACGGAGCGCACCGCATCGGAAAGCATGAAGGCATTCCGTGCGGTGCATCCGGATTTTGCGGTCGTGAAGAATGCGGCAGACTGCCGGTATGGAGGTCTGCCGCACATCGAAATCACAGCGAGGTGATCGCATGGCACAGCAAATCCCCCAGCCGCATGACAGAAGACTGACCGGGCCCGGCGGCGCAGAGATCACGCTTGTCTGGGACAGGCGTTTCGGATGGAAACGGTCAGAGCGATTCCGGAAAACACAGGCGTTCATCGACCAGGAGGTCATCCGCCTGATGGTACCGTACACACCGAGCCGGAACAATGTCCTGGCAAAGGCGGCAGCGCAGGGCACGAAGATCGGCAGCGGGCGCATTCTGGTGCTTTCCCCCTACGGGCGGTACCAGTATTATGGCGTGCTGATGGTGTCGAGCCTGACCGGCTCCGCCTACGCCGTACACGGTGAGAAGAAGGTCATCACAGACCGGAAGCTGGTCTACAGCACAGCAAAACACCCGCAGGCGCAGGCGCTGTGGTTTGAAACAGTGAAGAAGCAACACGGCACAGCGATCCTGCGGGGCGCTGCTGCCATTGCAGGAGGGAGGCCGAGCAAGTGAATGTGATAGAACGCACCCGTGAGATCCTGGGGCGGTTCCCGCTGATCGCAGAGGTGTGCAACGTGGTGCATGTGGACTTTGCCGACCCGGAGCCAACCAGCTACGGGCTCAGCTCTGTGGATGACACGCTGCTCTCCGAGAGTATCCTCGGCGGGCAGGTACGGCAGCATACCTTCCTGCTGTACACGACCTACAGCGGCATCAATGACTATGAACGGCTGCACAACGCATCGGCGCTGCTGGAGCTGTCGCACTGGCTCCTGCATCAGACCGGGGCGGAGGTAACCACAGATACCGGCAGCGGCCGCATCGAGCGCATCACTGCCGAGAATGGCATGCTGTACGCAGTCCCGCAGGACAACATTGAGGACGCCGTGCAGTATCAGATGAAAATTATTGTGAAATACACTGTTGAAAGTGAGGAAAGCGCATGAAGATCCACTATGCTACATGCACCCGTGAGTACGAGGCGGAGTACGGCGTGATCCGCCTGAACATCGACATCAATCTGCTGCACCGTGTAAAGGGATCCCTGCAGAAGGTCAAGGCGATGATGGCGGAGTACCCTGGTAACCTGACCGTAGAGACCGCCATCGAGCTGGACTGGAAGATCAAGCAGCTCCTGAATGATACCTTCGGCACGGACATCAGTGCGGCGGCGTTCGGCGGGGCGAACATTTTCGCCGAAACGGAGAGCGGCAAGTTTCTGTTCGAGGAATTTTTTGCGGCATTCCTGCCTGTGCTGAAGCACGACATCGAGACTGCTTTCCCGCAGAAGGATCCGGCGGTCCGGCCGGAGGCGGCAAAGTATCTCCTGCCTGAAGCGCAGCCGAAGTCTGATCCGGGGATTGACATCGCTGCTATGACTGCGGAGCAGAAGAGTGCGCTGCTGAAAGCGCTGCTCACATGATCGGGGAACTCCCGACAACGCTCCCGGTCGGAGGAGAAATGCTCCCCATCCGGACGGACTTCCGGGTGATCCTTGGCATCTATGCAGCATGGAACGATCCGGAGCTGACGAGGGAGGAACAATGCCTGATCTGCATCAGCAATCTCTATGAACATCCGGAGCAGATCACAGAAGAAAACGCACAGGAAGCGGTAGAACAGGCATACAGATTCTGCGCAGGCGGTAAAGATCAGCCGGAATCTGCCAGTGCCAGCCTGCGCCTGTTTGACTGGGAGCAGGATGAGCGGCTGCTGTTCCCGGCGATCAACAAGGCAGCCGGCTGTGAAACAAGGTCGCTGCCGTATCTGCACTGGTGGTCGTTTCTTGGACTGTTCGGTGAGATCGGGGACGGCCTATTTTCGCAGATACTCAGCATCCGCTCGAAACGAGCCAAACACAAAACGCTCGAAAAATGGGAGCTTGAGTACTACCGGGAACACAAGGAACTCATCGACCTGAAACCCCGGTACAGCAAGGAAGAACAGGCAGAGCGTGACAGGATCAACGCGCTGCTCGACTGATAGGAGGAATCAAATATGGATAAGGCAGAAAGAAAGTATCTGGCGCATTATCTCGATGCAAATCCGCTCGGTGATCCGTCTGAGGCGGTCACTAACTCGACCAACTACGTCCGTCTGGGCAAGGATCTCGAGGAGTACAACGAGGCGCTGAACCCTGACGTAACAATCACCAAGAACATCCTCGGCGAAAACAACGTCACCCACAACGGCTTCGACGTATCGTCTGACGTGGATCCGTTCTACGTATATCTGGACAGCAGCGGCGATCCTGACGAGCTGGCGGAGAAGATCATGTATATCGCCAACAACCGCATGACCAACACTGGCTGCAAGACCACTAAGGTCGATGTACTTGTCAACGCATCCGGCACAGTGCTGTGGGCGTACCAGGAAGAGGTTCTCGTCGTGCCGAGTTCGCTCGGCGGCAACACCTCGGGCGTGCAGGTACCGTTCACGCTGCACAACTGCGGCTCCCGCGTCAAGGGTACGTGGAATACGTCCACCAAGACCTTCACACCGGACAGCCAGAGTAGCAGCGGAAGCGGCAGCGGCACGAGCTGATATTTTTAGAAATAACAAGGAGGTGATGCGCCGTGACTGATGGTTTTCTGAACTTTAACACGCAGCTCAATACTAAGGGCTTCGTCAACGGTCTCAGGACAGTCGGAGACGGCCTCGGCAAACTCAAGGGCGTACTCGGCAGCATCGCCTCTCTGGCTGGTGTAGCGTTTAGTACGGCGGGTGTTGTCGCCTTTGCTAAGGCAACACAGGAACTGTACAATACGCAGCTCGAGGCAGAGACAAAGCTCGAGACGATCCTCGGCAGGAATCTCGGTGCTACGCAGGAGCAGATCGACGCCACGAAGCAGTGGGCGTCCGAGCTGCAGAAGGTCGGCGTGATCGGTGATGAGATCCAGCTCTCTGGCTTGCAGGAGCTGTCCACCTACATCGAGAACGCAGACTCCCTGCGGAAAATGAACGAAGTGCTGAACGACATGCTGGCGCAGCAGTACGGTCTTAACGCCACGGCAGAGAGCGCAGTGACGATCTCGACCATGCTCGGCAAGGTACTCGAAGGTCAGACCTCGGCGCTCTCCCGCTATGGCTACAGCTTTACCGAAGCGCAGGAGCAGATGCTCAAATTCGGCACCGAGGAGCAGAAAGTTGCGACCCTTGCGGATGTTGTGGAAGCATCCGTCGGAGGCGTCAATGAGGCGCTTGCACGGACTCCAGCCGGACGCATCAAGCAGCTCAGCAATGCCTACGGCGATGTCAAGGAGCGCATCGGTGAGGCTTTTACAAATCTCGAGTATATGCTGCTTCCATCTGTCGAGGGACTTGTCGGAGCGCTCGGCAGAGCGGCTGACTATGCCGTCACGCTGACGGAGCGGCTCGCTGCGACGTTTGGCATCGAGTTGAACAACACCGCAGCAGTCGCTGGCTCGATCACTGACAGCATCGAAGAGCAGGAAGCTCTGACAGATGCGGTCAACGAAACCGCAGAGGCGCAGGAGAACTACCTCGCCGGGTTCGACAAGATCACCAAGCTCGGCGATGATAAGACTGGCAAGTCTGAGGACACTGTCACTGAGACGGTTGTCCCGGAGCTGTCTGACGGCGTACTGGTGCAGTCCGCTCAGGAGACAGCCGACAAAGTGCAGGAAATCTTCCGGGGGC
>CAMNDR010000027.1 GCA_946535685.1 uncultured Clostridia bacterium
CGCAAGAGTGTCAAGCTCTACATGACGGACGTGATCTCGGCCACCGTGAAATCCATCACGACTGCCAGTGAACAGACACTGTATCTTGACGGCGACAAAGCGGCTATGATACGCGGAAAGCGTGTGCTGATCGCCGACGATGTCATCAGCACGGGCGAATCGCTCAATGCCATCAAGAGCATTGTAGAGGCTGCCGGCGGCAACCTTGTCGGCGTTGCGACAGTTCTCGCCGAGGGCGATGCAGCAAAGCGGGAGGATATCATCTACCTCGATCCGCTGCCGCTGTTCTTCAAGAACTGAGGTGAAGCGTCCTGCACTGTGGGTCTGCGTGCCCTATGTGACCGGGCTTGTGCTGGCCTCTGTATTCGTTCCGCAGCTCTGGCTGCCGGTCTGCGGCGGCATCACGCTCGTGACGGCGGCGGTCGTGCTGTGGCGCAGAACGCTATGGAAATATGTACTGCTCGGCACGCTGTCATGCTTGACGGCGTGCTGTGTCTATTGGAGCACAGATGCGGCAGAGACATGCCGCCAGATGCCCTATGAAGGGCGTGAGACCGCCTTTTCCGGGACAGTCTGCAGCGTGAGCGTCTATCCGTCCGGCTATGCAAGATATTATCTCAAAGGCCGCTTTGAGGGAACAGCCGCCGCAAAGGTCGAGCTTTTCTGCGATGCGCCGTATTATCAGTACGGCGATTCCCTCACGCTCACCGGAACGCCGGAGCGCCTGCACAGCAGCTATCTGTCCGACAGTGCCGCCTATGCCAGATCGCAGGGCGTACTGCTGCAGTTCGGCAATGAGACGGAGATCACCGGATTCACGCCCGAAGATCACCCGGGGCTGCGCTCGATGCTCTATCGCTGGCGCGCCTCCATGACCGAGCGGATCCTGCAGGGCATGGGCGAAGAGACCGGGCCGCTTCTGACAGGGATGCTCTTCGGTGACAAGAGCTCCATGTCCCGCAGCAGCAAGCAGGCTTTCTACCGGATCGGCATCGGGCACATCCTGGCCGTTTCCGGGCTGCATCTTGATTTTCTCGCTCTCTGCATTTCCTGGCTGCTCGACCGGCTGAAAGCGGGGAGAAAGCTCCGCTTTGCGCTGATGGCGCTCGTCTGCATCCTGTTCGTCATCATGGCGGGGGAGACGGTCTCGGTCAAACGTGCCTGCATCATGATCCTCCTCCGGGAGGGCGGCAGACTCGTGTACCGGCAGGCAGATGCGCTCAATTCCCTGAGCATTGCGGCATTTCTGCTGTGTCTTGCCGATCCGTTCGTGATCCACGGTGCGGCCTTCTGGCTCTCATGCAGCGCCGTCTGGGGCATCTCGGTGCTGGCACCGTTCATGACAAAAGAGATGCCGTCTGAGAGCTTCCTCCAGACGGCATGGCGGGATTTTCTGAGCCTGTGCTGGGCGTTTCTGGCAACGATGCCGGCCTGTGCCGTCTGGTTCCGGGAGATCGCGCTGCTGTCGCCGGTGAGCAATACGCTGCTCGTGCCGGTCTGCATGGCTTCCATGCTCCTCGGCGCACTTGCCGTGATTTGCGGCGGCCAGGGATTCCTGGCAGAGATGCTGCTCTCCGGCGCAGACTGGCTCTGCGGCTGGCTTCTGCGCATCAGCTATGCGGCAGCAAAGCTCCCGTTCACCCATGCGGCAGCGGGCAGCAGCATAATGCTGGTGCTGATCGCCGCAGGGAGCCTGCTGCTCCTTGGCGTGCAGATGCTCGGCAGGGACAAACGCCGCACGACCCGCACGGCTGCGGCGATTCTGGCGCTGAACTGCGCCGTGCTCGGTGTGCGGCAGGAGCTGCTCGGAAGCAATCTGCGTGTGGGCATGCTCTGTGAAGGAAAGAGCTGCGTGCTGGCGATCCTCGGCGGGAGGGAAGCCATGCTCATAGACATGAGCGGCCGCAGCAGTCTTTCAGCCCATGCGCATGCCTATCTGACGGAAAACGGCACCGTCCGGCTGCAGACGCTGTATTTTGCCGATCCGAAAAAGAGCGCTGCAGGGCGCTATTCCGAATATTTTGCACTGATGCCGCCGGAGAAGGTCGTGCTCCTGCAGGAGACAGACGATTTTCCCGGTGTGCTCCATGCGCCGACAGAGACCGATGCTTCCCGGGAAGCCCTGTTCCACGGTGCGCATATCTCTGCGCAGAAAGACCGTGTGACGGTGGAATATGCCGGGCAGACGCTGGAGTGCTGCACAGAACAGACAGCATCCGGCGAGCCGGAGGTGCGCATTCTCTGCGGCCGCAGCACCAAGCCGCTTCCGGACAGCGGCATCCTCATCATTCCCGATCCGGCAACGCCCTACGAGCCGGACGGGCATACCTGCATCGGGGCGGATGATTATGAAGTAACGCTTGGCAGGGACGGAACCTGCCGGTTCAGGAGGCTGTATGGCGATCATTGACAGCAGAGCGCTCCAGGAGCAGCTCAAAAAAGGAACTTTGTACAATCTGTACTATTTCTACGGCAGCGATGTCCTGCAGGTGGATGCCTGCGTGAAGCGTGTGCTGAAGGCAGCCGGCGATCCGGACGGCGTGACGAAGCTCGACGGCGGCGCCCTCGATGTCAGCCAGCTTGCGGATGAGGCGGAGATGTGTCCGATGTTTGCGGACTGGAACTGTATCTGGATCCATGACCTGAACATGGAAAGCGTGCGGGAGGATGTCCGCAGAGGCGTGATGGCAGTGCTGGAGAATGTCTCCCCGCAGACCGTGCTCGTGTTCGATGTCACGGGCTTTGACATCTACGGCGGCAAGACGGGCAAGAACAAGAAGCCCACCGCCCGGAACAAGAAGCTCGTGGATTATATCGCCAAGCACGGCACCGTCTGCTGTCTGGAGCCGAAAAGCGTGAGCCAGACGGCGGCAGATATCCTCGCATCCGCCCGGAAACGGGGCTGCACGATGCAGCGCCCTGCAGCGCAGCTCTTGGCGGAGGAATGCGGCTGCCAGACGCTCCGGATCAAGAACGAGCTCGACAAGCTCTGTGCCTTTGCCGACGGCGGCGAGATCACGATGCAGCTCGTCAAGGACATGGTCACGCCCCAGCTCGAAACGACGGTCTATATGCTGACCAATGCCGTCCTGCGCCATAAGGCAGCGGATGCGATGCGTGCCGTGGACGAGCTCCTGAGCCTGCGTGTGGAGATGCCCTATCTCTTAGCGACTGTCTCCGGCAGCATGATCGACGTGCAGCGGGCGTGTGCGGCACGCCGTGCCGGAAAAACGGCGGACGATGTTGCAGCGGATTTCTCCTACAGCTTCTCGTTTATCGTTGAAAATGCCTTCCGCAGCAGCATGGGCGAGACGAATGAGCACATTGCCGCCTGTCTTGCGCTGCTGTGTGAAGCAGAAAAGCGCCTGCATTCCGGTGCTGTGGATGAGCGGGTGCTGTTTGAACAGACGATCGTGGAAATGCTCCGGAGGTGAGTGCATGCTGCAGATCAGACAAGCGATCATTGTGGAGGGCAAGTACGACAAGATCAAGCTCGCCTCCCTTGTGAAGGCGGTCATCATCCCGACCGGCGGCTTCCGGATCTTCAAGGATGAAGAGCTCCTCGGCCTGATCCGGTATTATGCAAAGACCACCGGCATCCTCATCCTGACGGACTCCGACCGTGCAGGCTTCAAGATCCGGAGCTATCTGCGCGGAGCGATCCCGGAGGGCGAGATCCGCAATATTTACATCCCGGATGTCTTTGGCAAGGAGCGCCGCAAGGTCAGACCCTCCGCCGAGGGAAAGCTCGGTGTCGAGGGCATGGAAGCCGACGTGCTCCGGGAGGCGTTCCGGAAGGCGGGCGTGCTGACGGATGAAGCCCCTGCCGGCGATCCGATCACCAAGACCGATCTCTATCTGGCAGGCCTCAGCGGCACGCCGGACTGTGCCGAGCGCCGCCGTGCGCTGCAGCAGTCGCTCGGTCTGCCGACGATGCTTTCGGCGACTGCCTTGCTTGAGGTGCTCAATGCCATGATGACCCGGGAGGAATTCCTGGCGATGACAGAGCAGGCGGGCAATCATCCCAGAATCGACCAGAGGTGACCTATGTATCTTTCCTCATTCACCTTCACGGTAGCCGTACTGCCGGTGCTGCTGCTGTGCTATTATCTCATTCCGGGCAAGGCCAGACGCAGCTTTCTGCTGATCGCAGGACTGCTGCTCTATGGCTGGGGCAGTCCGGTGCGGGTGCTGTATCTGGCAGCCTGCGTGATGTATGACTACGGAACAGGACTGCTGCTCGAAAAATGGCAGGAAAAACGTGCGCTGAGTACCTGTGTGCTGGCATTTTCCGCCGTCATGCAGGCCGGAGCGATGGCATGGATCCGGGGCAGTGTTTCCGGTGACCTGTTATTCCCGTTCGGCATTGCGATCTACACGCTGCAGGGTCTTGGCTATCTCATCGGCATCTACCGGCGGCGGCATACGGCAGAGGTCAATTTTGCAAGGCTGGCGCTGTATCTGACGCTGTTTCCGGTGCTCTATGCAGGGCCGCTCCTGAGCTTCGTGGAGTTCAGGGAGCAGCTTGACGAAAAGCCCCGCAGCATGGAGGATCTGAGCGAGGGACTGTCGCTTTTTCTGCGCGGCCTTGCGGAAAAGGTCGTGCTGGCAGACACCTTCGGGTATATTTTCCGGGAGCTGCGGCAGATCGCGCCGGAGCAGCTCAGCATGCTGACGGCATGGCTCACAACGATCGTTTTTTCGCTGTATCTGTATTTTGAGCTGTTCGGCTATTCAGAAATGGCACGAGGACTGGGCAGGGCATTTGGCTTTACGCTGCCGAAAAATTTCAGCCATCCATTTTTTACATCGAGCATCACGACCTTCATGCAGAGCTGGAATATTACGCTGGTGCTGTGGTTCCAGACCAATTTCCGCTATTTTCTCTTCGGCGAGCACCAGAGCAAGTGGCGCAAATACAGCGGCCTGATCCTGATGTGGACGCTCATCGGCTCGTGGTACGGGCTGCGGCCGCAGTTTGCGCTCTGGGGACTGGTGATCGGTCTGCTGCTGACGGCGGAGCAGCTCCTGCTTGGCCCCACACTGAAAAAGCGCTATGTCGTGGGACTTTTTTATACAGCGATCGTCCTGCAGTTTGCATGGGTGCTGTTTTTTGCAGAGAGTCTTTCGGAGGCGGGCACGATCTGGGCAGCCATGCTCGGCTTCGGTGAGCGCATCGCCGACCGGAACGGCCTGTACTTCTTCACATCGTACATCGCCGTCATCCTGATCGGTCTGTACATTGCGACCGATCTGTTCCGGAACATCAGCGAGCGCATTGCAGAGACAAAATTCGGCAGGAGCATCGCCATTTTCCGGCCTGCAGTGAATGTGCTGCTGCTGCTCCTGAGCCTGGCATCCATGCTGTACGGCGAGCGCATCCAGAGTCTCTGGCTGCGGCTGTAGGAGGGTATTATGAAACAGAATCATCTGCATCGCCTGACGGTGATCGTGACGGCGGCGGTGTATTTAGCGGTGCTGACGGCGACGGTGATCGCATTCCGGCCGTCAGAATTCCCGCTCCCGACATTGCAGACGGCATTCAACGGCGAATGGACGGGACGGGTAGAGGCCTATCTGACGGAGCATATCGGATTTCACGATGAGCTGTTCCGGGTCAAGAGCCGTGCGGATCTGCTGCTGGGCGAGAAAATGATCCAGGGCGTGTATATCACGGATGACATGCTGCTCGAAAAGCTTGTGACGGACGATACGCCGGATGCTGCCGCATCAGCGCAGCCGGTCAATGATTTCTATGCAAAGACGGGCATGCCGACCTACCTGATCTTAGTGCCCTCTGCATCGGAGGTCTACAAATCCACGCTTCCGGCAAATGCACTGAATGCCGACCAGAAAAACCGCATCCAGGCCATCTATGCGGAGACAGCAGCGGGCGTGCGCTGCGTGGATGCGTACAATGTGCTGTCCTCCCGCAAGGATAACTATATCTATTACCGGACGGATTCCCACTGGACGAGCTACGGCTGCTACTGCGTGTACCAGACCGCCATCCAGAAGATGGGCGTTTCGGCGGTACCGTATGAGAATTACGTGATCTCCCACCTTTCCACAGAATACCGGGGCGATCTCTATGCCCGCACGCTCTACAGCGGCGTCAAGGCCGATGTCCTTGACCGCTACCGGAATGAAGACGGCGTCCAGATCACCCATGTTACGGCATATTACGGCGACGGGAGCATCGAGGACAGAGGGGATGCGCTCTATGATGAGAGTGCAGTTGAAACGGAGGACATGTACCGGTATTATCTCGGCAAGCCCTGTGAAAAGCTCGTGATCCAGACCAATCTTGACAACGGCAGGAAGCTGCTCCTGTACAAGGATGATTTTGCAGACTGCATGATCCCGTTTCTGGCGGAGCATTATAGCGAGATCTGCATCATTGATCTCACCCGGATGCGCAGCGCCTACCTGACAGCGGCGGATCCTGCAGATTATACGCAGGCGCTCTTCCTTTGCAGTATGGAGGCGTGGGATCAGATCTGGTGAAGCATATGGCAGCATAAACAGAAAAACCCCTGAAGCACACAGCTTCAGGGGTTTTGCACATGTACAATTATTCAAAGATCTTGTCGAAATCGTTCTGCAGTTTCGCCTCGGTCGCAAGCGCCTCATCAAGGGTTGCGCCGACGGTGGTGTAATAGCACTTGATCTTCGGCTCTGTACCGGACGGCCGGATCACGACCTTGGCGCTCTGCTCCAGGTCGAACACCAGCACATTGGACTTCGGCAGCGTGATCGCTGTCTGTGCGCCGGTCTGCTTGTCGGTGGTCACGCTCGTCTCATAGTCCGAAACGGACAGCACCTTCAGACCGCCGATCGAGGTCGGCTGCTCGCTGCGCAGCTTTTCCATGAGCGCCGCCATCTTGTTCATACCGCTCTCGCCCTCGAAGGCAAAATTCTGCAGGGAATGATGGAACAGACCGTACTTCTTGTAGAGGTTCTCTCTTGCCTGCAGCAGGGAAATGCCCTTGGTGCGGTAATAGGCAGCCATCTCGCAGATCAGCATGGAAGCCACGACAGCGTCCTTGTCACGCACATAGGTGCCGGCAAGATAGCCATAGCTCTCCTCAAAGCCGAATACATAACGGTTTTCCTCGCCCTTTTCCTCCAGGAAGCCGATCTGCTCACCGATGAACTTGAAGCCAGTGAGGACTTCGATCATCTGTGCGCCGTAATTCTTAGCGATCGCCTTGATGATATCGGTCGTGACAATGGTCTTGACAATGATCGGATCCTTCGGCATGGTGCCGTTCTTGGTGCGCTCACTGCAGATGTACTCTGTCAGCAGTGCGCCGACCTCGTTGCCGGTGAACAGTGCATAATCATCGCCGTCCGGAACCGCAATGCCGACACGGTCAGCATCCGGGTCGGTGGCCAGCAGCAGATCCGGCTTGACTTCGTCACAGTATTTCAGACCAAGCTGCAGTGCCTCACGGATCTCCGGATTCGGATACGGGCAGGTCGGGAAATTGCCGTCAGGATTCTCCTGCTCCTTGACCACGGTCACATCCTGGATACCGATGCGCTTGAGGATCTCACGGACAGGCTTGTTGCCGGTGCCGTTGAGCGGCGTGTACACGATCTTCAGACCGCTCTCTGCACAAAGCGACGTATTGATGCCCTGTGCAAGGACGTTCTGATAATATTCCTCAATGACATCCTCTGTAATATAGGAGATCATGCCGGAAGCAACAGCGCCTTCAAAGTCGCAGGACTTCACGTCAGCGAACATATCGAGAGAATTGATGGCGTTGATGACCTTCTCAGCGACTTCGAGCGTGATCTGGCAGCCGTCAGCGCCATAGGCCTTGTAGCCGTTGTACTTTGCAGGATTATGGCTTGCAGTGATCATAATACCGGCGCTGCAGCCAAGCGCCCGGACAGCCCAGCTCAGACAGGGAGTCGGCATCAGTTCCTTGTAGATGTGAACCTTGATGCCATTCGCCGCCAGAACAGAAGCAGCAGCCTGTGCAAAAGCGACGGACTTGTTGCGGCTGTCATAGGAAATCGCCACGCTCGGGTCCGTAAAATCGGCCTTGATATAGTTGGCAAGACCCTGCGTTGCACGGCGGACTGTGTAAATGTTCATGCGGTTCGTGCCCGCGCCGATCACGCCGCGCAGGCCGCCGGTGCCAAACTCCAGATCACGG
>CAMNDR010000028.1 GCA_946535685.1 uncultured Clostridia bacterium
GGAGGAGAACCAGAAGATGCTCCCGCTCCTTGCGGTGGGTGATGTCCTCAAGGTGCTCGACCTCGCCGGCAACCAGCACTTCACCCAGCCGCCCCCGCGCTATTCCGAAGCAACGCTCATCAAGACGCTCGAAGAAAACGGCATCGGCCGTCCGAGTACCTATGCGCCGACGATCACAACGATCCTGGCGAGAATGTACGTCGAGCGTGAGGGCAAGCAGCTCCGGCCGACGGCGCTGGGCGAAGTCACGACGCAGGTGATGAAGGAGCATTTTGCCAATATCGTAGATGCTGATTTCACGGCAAAAATGGAGACCGAGCTCGATAATGTCGAGCAGGGGACGCAGGACTGGGTCGGCATGCTCGACACCTTCTACCAGGATTTCTCCCAGACGCTGACCACCGCCGAGGAGGCGATGGAGGGCAAGCATGTGAAGATCCCGGATGTGGAAACGGACATCGAGTGCGACCAGTGCGGCAGAAAAATGGTCATCAAGATCGGGCGCTACGGCAAATTCCTTGCATGCCCGGGCTTCCCGGAGTGCCGCAATACCAAGCAGATCATCCAGGAGACCGGCGGCACCTGCCCGAAATGCGGCAAGAAGGTCGTGCAGAAGAAGTCCAAGCGCGGCCGCACCTTCTACGGCTGCTCAGGCTATCCGGAGTGCAATTTCATGACCTGGAATGTCCCTGTTGAAGAAAAATGCCCGCAGTGCGGCTGCTCGCTGTTCCAGCGCGGCGGCAAATCCGGCACGCTTGTCTGCGAGAAGGAAGGCTGCGGCTATGAGCGGTCTTTGAAATAAGCGGAGGTCGATACTATGAAATGCCCGTTCTGCAATCACGAAATGGAAGCGGGGCTGCTCACCCCATCAAGGGACGGAGCATCCATGCACTGGATCCGCGCATCCTATGAGAAAATGCATCCCTTCCCGCCCTACACGAAGAAAGGACTGGAGGAAGCGGGTGCTGTGAAGATCTACACGGGCTTCGGCCTGAACCGCAAAGCCGATCCGTTCTGGCTCTGCCGGAGCTGCGGAAAGGTGATCGGCGAACTTTCAGATGATACAACCAAATGACAGGAGGTAATGACCATGAAACGACTGACAGCATTCCTGCTCAGCGGCGCACTGCTGCTGGCGATGACTTCCTGCGGGAACCAGAAGGCTTCCGGCGGCATCCAGATCTCTTCCGCACAGCTGAGCAAAGGCGATACACTCACCATCACCGTCACCGACTTTACCGGGAAGTATGACAGAGCGCCGTGGGTCGGCATTCTCGACACCGATCAGCAGTTTACCAAAGAAGTCGATGCGGACGAGCATGACATCTGGTATGCAACGCTGTACGAGGATGATCATGGTTCGTATCAGGTCGTGATCGGCGAGGATGTGGAGCTGGAGCCGGGACGCTATGGCGTTGTGCTGACCGATACCGATGATGATGACGGCGTGGTGCTGGCATATACTCGCTTTGAGGTCAAATAAATCTTGTAAATCCAAAAATCTGCGGGTGCAGGGCCGCATGGTCCTGCCGAGGAGGGTTTAGGGAGGGCGAGCAGCCCTCCCTAAGCGGACGATAGTCCGCAAAAAAACTACCACACAGAGGTACACTATGCAAGAAGCAATCGTCATAGGCGGGTGCGTGCCCGCACAGGGCAGACGCATGCCGGGAACTGTTCAGATGATGGCGCAGAACATGCGCTGATGGTGCAGTAAAGCGCCCGCACAGGGCTGATCAAAAGGAGAATCATGCAAGAAGCAATCGTTATCGGCGGAGGCCTGGCCGGGTGTGAGGCAGCGTGGGCGCTGGCACAGGCGGGCATCGCCGTGAAGCTCTATGAAATGAAGCCGGTGAAATATTCCCCGGCACATCATACCGAGGGACTGGCCGAGCTTGTGTGCTCGAATTCCCTCAAGGCAAGCCGCCTGGCTTCGGCGGGCGGCCTGCTCAAATACGAGATGGAACTGCAGGGCAGCCTGCTGGTGCGCTGCGCAAAGCAGTGCGCTGTGGCGGCAGGCGGTGCGCTTGCGGTGGACCGGACGCAGTTTTCGGCGCTTGTGACGCAGGAGATCGAACAGCATCCGCTCATCACAGTCATCCGGGAGGAGCTGCACGAGCTGCCGGAGCGCAATGCTGTCATCGCAACAGGGCCGCTGACTTCGGATGCCATGGCGAAGGCGATCGAGGAGCGCTGCGGTGCAAGGCTGAGCTTCTTTGATGCGGCAGCGCCGGTCGTTGCTGCGGATTCGCTCGATATGACCAAGGTCTTTGCACAGTCGAGATATGACCGGGGCGATGCGGATTATCTGAACTGCCCGATGAATAAGGACGAATACGAGGCATTCTGGAATGCGCTTGTCTCTGCCGAAAAGGCGCCGCTTCATGAGCATGATAAGGCGGCATTCCGGGTCTATGAGGGCTGCATGCCGGTCG
This sequence comes from uncultured Clostridia bacterium, assembly GCA_946535685.1. Taxonomy (GTDB): domain Bacteria; phylum Bacillota; class Clostridia; order Oscillospirales; family Ruminococcaceae; genus UBA3855. The sequence goes on from CAMNDR010000028.1 coordinate 2,433, forward strand.
AAGTACTGGCAGGGCGCGGCATCGACACGCTGCGCTTTGGCCCCTTAAAACCCGTGGGACTGCGGGATCCGAGGACAGGCTTCCGCCCGTATGCAGCAGTTCAGCTCCGGCGGGAGAACCGGGAAGGCACGATGTTCAACCTCGTGGGCTTCCAGACGAATCTGAAATTTGGTGAGCAGAAGCGTGTCTTCGGGATGATCCCAGGGCTTGAACAGGCGGAATTCCTGCGCTACGGCGTGATGCACCGGAATTTCTTCCTCGACTCCCCGAAGCTGCTCAATGCGGACTACAGTCTGCGGGAGAGCGAAAATCTGTTCTTTGCCGGACAGATGACGGGCGTGGAGGGCTATATGGAATCCGCCGCATCCGGCATGATCGCCGGCAAGAGCCTTGCCAGAAAGCTGCAGGGCAAGCCCGCCTACATCCTGCCGCGGGGCACGATGATGGGCGCATTGGCGGCCTACGTCAGCGAGGGCGGTGCTGCGGATTTCCAGCCGATGGGCGCCAATATGGGACTGCTTCCGAGCCCGGAGGAACGCATCCGGGGCAAGCAGGAGCGTTACCAGTACATTGCTGACAGAGCAGTGGAATGCCTGAAACAGGCGATTTCTGAATGATCTTGATAGAGAGAACAAGGGCAACACCGCACAGAGCTGGTGGTGCAGATGCGCCGCCAAGCCGTCAGGCGGGCTTTGTGCGGTGTTGCCCAAGATCCGATGGAGGGATATGCGATGTCAAGAATCCAGTGTGAGCTGTGCGGCGGTGATCATCTGATCAAGAAGGACGGCGTGTTTGAATGTCCCGGCTGCGGGACGCAGTATACACTTGAGGAAGCCAGAAAGCTGTTTGCCAAAGCATCACAGCCGGAACCCTTGCAGGAAGCTGTACCTGTGATCGAGACAGAGATCATCGAGCCGGAGCCTGCCGAAGCGCAGCCGGAACCTGTGCAGGAAGCTGCACCTGTGATCGAAGCGGAGATCATTGAATCTGATCCGGCATCTGTGCTTGCTGATGAGCCGGTAACACAGAAGGTCAATGACAGCGCGATACCGGTGAATGATTCGCAGAAAAGTACCGATATCACGCCCGAAATCCTGCTCCAGAAAGAGCAGGAGAAGGCTGCGGAGGAGCTGCAGGAGGAACAGACAGCCGGCATGCCGGAGCCTGCAGCCGATGCTGATGAGATGCTTGATCCTGCCAATGAGCCGGATCCGTCAAAGCTGGACAGTGCTGAGCCGCTGGAAGTTCCGTCGGCATTCCAGAAAAATAAGCTCCCGAAACCCGACCGCGAGGGCTTTGTGATCGACCAGGGGACGCTCTTTGCCTATTATGGCACGGAGAAGGACGTGTGGATCCCGGATCAGGTGACGGCGATCGGGGAAGGCTGCTTCAGGTCGATGGGCATTGAGCGGATCCATCTGCCGAAGAGACTGCAAAGCATCAGCGATGCGGCATTTTACGACACACAGATCAGTATCGTGGTGATCCCGGACAGCGTGATCCACATTGGAAAAGAGGCGTTTTCCCATTGCCATAAGCTGCAGGAAGTGATCATCGGCAAGTCCGTCCGGACGATCGGCGATGCGGCATTTTCCAAATGCACCAACCTGACTTCCGTGACCTGGATGGTGCAGACTTCAGAGACGATCCCGGATCATGTGTTCAAAATCGGGAAAAATCTGTTTTCTGACTGCATTTCCCTCAATCCCAAGACGATCATCATGCCGATCCTGGCTGACCGTGTCTTCCGGAAGACCGGCCTCCTGGACAAAGGCTACTGCGAATGCTGCGCCGGAAAGCTGCGCAGGGTCAACCCCTTTGAACGGGACGGCAGATTGCAATGCACACGCTGTAAAAAGCTGTGGTAACATCCTGAAACTGTGAGGTGACACCATGAACATCATCATCGACGCTTTCGGAGGCGACAATGCGCCTGCCGAAGTGATCAAGGCGGCCAGACAGGCCGTGGACGAGCTGGGCGTGGAAATGACGCTCTGCGGCGATGAAGCAAAGATCAGGGCCTGTGCGCAGGAGCTCGGCGTGAATATCGCCGATGTGAAGCTGCTGCATGCGCCGGACATCTTCGACATCCATGCGCCGGCGCCGTCCATCGTCAAGGAGGGGAAGAATACCTCCCTTGCCGTTGGTCTGCAGGCGCTGCGGGACGGACAGGGCGATGCCTTTGTCAGTGCCGGAAGCTCCGGCGCTCTCGTGACGGGCGCCACGCTCATCACACGCCGCATCAAGGGCATCAAGCGGCCTGCCATGACCTCGATGCTGCCCACGGCGAAGGACAAGTTCATTCTGCTCGATGCAGGAGCAAATATCGAATGCCGCCCGGAGATGATGGTGCAGTTCGCTGTCATGGGTTCGGCCTATATGAAGTGCGTCAAGGGCATTGAAAAGCCCCGTGTGGGTCTGCTGAATGTCGGCGCTGAGGAGACGAAGGGCAGGGAGCTTGAGCTTGAGACCTACAGGCTCCTGCAGGCCTCCTCGCTCAATTTTGTGGGCAATGCAGAGGCAAGAGAGCTCCCGCAGGGCAATTTTGATGTGGTCGTGGCGGATGGATTTGCCGGCAATATGATCCTCAAGCTCTATGAGGGCATGGGCGGCTTTTTCCGGGACAAGCTGCAGGACTGGTTCAGCGGCGGCGGCAAGATCGCTGCGCTCTTCCTCCTTAGCAAGATCAAGGCGTTCCGGAAGCAGATGGATTATAAAGAAGAGGGCGGCGGCGTCATCCTCGGCGCGGCATGCCCTGTCATCAAAGCGCACGGCAGCTCGGATGCAAAGGCATTTTTCAATGCGATCCGGCAGGCGAAGCGCTGCGTGGAGGGCGACATGGTCAACGAGATCGCCCGCACGATCGAAGCAATGAAAGAGGCGTAAATATGGAAGCAAATCTGACAGAGCTGGAGGAGCTGCTGCAGTACCGGTTCAAGAATCCGGACTATCTGCATGAGGCGCTGTCTCACTCCTCCTATGCAAATGAGAAGAAAAAGATCCGGCACAGCAACGAACGGCTTGAATTTCTGGGCGATTCGGTGCTGTCGGTCGTGGTGTCGCAGTATCTGTTCCTGCACTATCCGGAGCTGCCGGAGGGGGAGCTGACGAAGATCCGTGCGGCGCTTGTCTGCGAGAAATCGCTGCATAAATTCGCCCTGCGCATCCGGCTGGGGGATTTCCTCCTGCTCGGCAAGGGCGAGGAGCACACCGGCGGACGGGAGCGCCCGTCGATCCTGGCGGATGCATTTGAAGCCGTGATCGCTGCGATCTTCCTGGACGGCGGTCTGGAAGCTGCCCGGACGCATATCATGCACTTCATCCCGGAAAAGCTCCCGGAGAACCGTGCGGTGCTGTTCGGCGATTATAAGACGGCGCTGCAGGAGGTCATCCAGAAGAATCCCGAGGAAATGGTGGAATATGTCCTCGTGTCGGATTCCGGCCCTGACCACAACAAGACCTTCGTCGTCGAGGTGCAGCTCAATACCAACGTCATCGGCAAGGGTGTCGGCAAGTCGAAAAAGGAAGCCGAGCAGATGGCGGCCAGGGAAGCACTTGAACTTATGGGGATAGAGACCTGACGTAACCCCGGAACAGCACGTTTTAGAGAAAAGAGTAGGGTTTATGTGTTCAGCCAGTACCAATAAACATAAATAGGGTGGTGTCAACACATGAAACATAGCAATATCGCAATTTTTGTGCCGCATGCAGGCTGCAGGCAGAAATGCAGCTTCTGCGACCAGCAGACGATCACGGCGCAGAGATCTCTGCCCAGTCATGCGGATGTGCGCTGCATCTGCGAGGAGGCATTCCGGGAGATCAGCGACCTGTCACAGACAGAGATCGCCTTCTTCGGCGGGAGCTTCACAGCCGTGCCGCATCCCTATATGGTGGAGCTGCTCGAAGCAGCGCAGCCCTATGCACAGCGCTGCAGGGGCATCCGCATCTCGACAAGACCCGATGCCATCGACGGCGGTATGCTGCATATGCTGCGCACCTACGGCGTCCGTGCGATCGAGCTCGGAGCGCAGTCACTCGATGACCGGGTGCTCGAGCTCAATGGCCGCGGACACACGGCGGCGGATGTGGAACGAGCCAGCGAAATGATCAGGCGGGAGGGCTTTGAGCTCGGCCTCCAGATCATGCCGGGGCTTTATGGCAGCACGCCGGAATCCGACCGGGCAACGGCGGAGGCGGTCTGCAGGATCCATCCGGACACGGTGCGGATCTATCCTGTCGTGATCCTGGACGGCACGCCGCTGGGCGAGCTGTTCAAAGCGGGGACGTACCAGCCGAGACCATTTGCGGACATGGTCGGCGAGGTCGCTGAGATGATGCTTGGCTTCATGGCGGAGAAGATCCGCATTATCAAGGTCGGGCTGCATGCAAGCGAATTTGTCGGCGACCATGCGCTCGGCGGCTATTATCACCCGGCATTCCGGGAGCTCTGCGAGAGCCGGATCTTCCGCGGCGTGATCCGTGCGGCGGTCATAGCACAGGACGGCATGAAGTGGAAGGACGTGTACAAAATCGCTGTGCATCCCGGCTGCATCAGCAAGGCGATCGGGCAGCGGCAGGAGAATCTGCACTATTTCTATGAAAATTACGGCACAAGGCTGTATATCATCCCGGATCAGACGGTAGCGCCGCTCACCTGCAAAATCGTAAAGGAGAACTGACATGATCGAGAACACCACCATGATCACGCTTGAAGATATGCGATATATCATCAAAAAGAGCAAATTCCACCCCAAGCAGTGCAAGCGCAATGTCATGCTGACGGTCATCACGGTGCTGTGCTTCGGGTGGTTTGCAGTGGTGGCTGTGCTGAGTGCGATGAGCGGCAGATTGTCGTGGATCATGGTGCTGTGCATGGGGCTGATGCTGGGGCTTGGCAGCTATGCGCTGCTGTCGCTGCTCATCCCGGAGAAGCTCTTCGCCAAAAAGGCGATGAACCAGCCGGCCTACAAGTCGCCGAGACACATCGTTTTTGATGAAAACGGTGTGGATATCGAGGCAGACCGGGGCGGCATGGAGACTAAGCTTCATATCGGCTATGACCACATGGAGGGCTATTGCCTGACAGACGGCGTGGTTTATATCCGGCTCATCACGGAGGAAAAGATGCTCGTCTACGTGACTGTCCACGATGACGGCTACACCCAGGGCGACCGGAATGCGCTGACGACGCTGCTTGAACAGCATGGCGTAGCACAGCTTGCTTAAAGCCCCAAAAACCTGCTTTTCCCCAGCTTTGTGCTACAAAGCTGGCGAGGGGGTTAGGGGGCGAGGAGCCCCCTAAGCGGGCGAATAGCCCGCCGAACAACTACCAATTGCAAAGAGGTTATACAATGTACTTAAAATACCTGGAGCTGCAGGGCTTCAAATCCTTTCCGGACAAGATCCGGCTTACCTTCGACAAGGGGCTGACGGCGGTCGTCGGCCCGAACGGCAGCGGAAAAAGTAACATCGGCGATGCCGTGCGCTGGGTGCTGGGCGAGCAGTCCACCAAGACCCTGCGTGGAAACAAGATGGAGGACGTTATTTTTTCCGGTACTGTTGGCAGAAAACCGATGGGCTTTGCCGCCGTCACGCTCGTCATCGACAACAGCGAGGGACGGCTCGAAGGCTATGGTGACGAAGTTTCCGTCACCAGAAAGCTCTACCGTTCCGGTGAGAGCGAATACCGCATCAACGGCAAAAACGTCCGCCTGAAGGA